>JAAYHG010000283.1 GCA_012735455.1 Bacillota bacterium | reverse complement strand
GCCACACACGCAGGGCTTGCCCATGCCGCGGGCCACCACCGCCGCGTGGCTGGTCATGCCGCCGCGACTGGTGAGCACGCCACGGGCCGGGATAATACCGTGAATATCGTCCGGCGTTGTCTCGGTACGCACCAAGATCACGGCTTCGCCTTGACCACCGCGAGCCTCAGCCTCGTCGGCGGTAAAGACTACCTTACCTGTGGCCGCACCAGGCGATGCAGGCAGACCAGTGGCAAGTACCTCTACCTTAGCCTCAGGATCGATGCGTCGATGCATCAGCTGAACTAGTTGGTCGGGATCTACCCGTAGCAAGGCCTCGTCTTTCGAGATCTTGCCCTCGTTCACCATTTCAACGGCAACCTTCACCGCCGCAGCAGCGGTGCGTTTGCCGGAGCGGGTCTGCAGTATGAAGAGCTTGCCCTCCTGAACGGTGAACTCAATGTCCTGCATATCCCGGTAGTGGTTTTCCAAAAGCTCTGCCAATCGTTTAAACTCGGCAAATACTGCAGGCATATCCTCCTCCAGGAGACTGATGGGCTTGGGGGTACGAATCCCAGCCACAACGTCCTCACCCTGGGCGTTCACCAAGTATTCGCCGTAGAGAACCTTTTCCCCTGTAGACGGGTTGCGGGTAAAGGCCACACCGGTACCGGAGGTGTCTCCCATGTTACCAAACACCATGGCCTGTATGTTTACTGCAGTGCCCAGCTCGTCGGAAATCTTATTCAGGCGACGGTAGACCTTGGCCCGCTCGTTATTCCAGGAAGCAAAGACAGCATGCACAGCAGCAAAAAGCTGCTTGTAAGGATCCTGCGGAAACTCATCGCCCACGTGCTCCCGGTAAATCCCTTTGTAGCGAGCCACCAATTCTTTAAGCGCCGCTGCGTCAAGTTCGGTGTCCAACTCTACACCTTTCTCTTCTTTTAGCTGCTCCAGTGCCTGCTCAAACTTCTCGCCGGGTACGTGCATGGCCACATCGCCAAACATTTGGATAAAGCGGCGGTAGCAATCCCAAGCAAACCGCTCGTTACCTGTTTTGGCAGCTAAGCCCTCTACACTGGTGTCAGTCAATCCCAGGTTGAGAATGGTATCCATCATGCCAGGCATGGAAACAGGAGCGCCAGAGCGTACCGAGAACAGCAACGGATCTTTTTCGTCGCCAAAGGTCTTACCCATTGCCGTCTCTACGCTACGGATGCCTTGACGCACCTGGTCTTCCATCCCGGTTGGGAATTTGGCGCCTTGACGGTAAAACTCTTTGCAGGCTTCAGTGGTTATGGTAACCCCTGGAGGTACCGGCAAACCAATCCGGGTCATCTCAGCGAGGTTTGCACCCTTCCCACCCAAGAGGTTTTTCATTTGAGCATTTCCCTCAGAAAAAACGTAAACAAACTTCGTCACAAATTGTCCCCCTTGCCAATCATTTGGATGATCTTAGTTGCAATCTCTTCCACCGCCATGTTGGTTACATCCAGGACGCGGCATTTTAGCCGGGCCATAATCTCTGCTGCATAGGCCACCTCCTTCTGAATTCGAGCTGTACTGGCGTAGTCTGCATGGGCTTCCAAGCCCATGGTTCTAAGTCGCTCTTGTCTGATCTCTCCCAATTTAGTGGGGGACACCGTAAGGCCGATTATCTTCTCTGGCGGGATGAGGAACAATTCATCCGGTGGTGCCACACCTGGGACTAAGGGAAGATTGGCACTTCTTATTTTCTGGTGCGCCAGATAAAGAGAAAGTGGCGTTTTTGAGGTACGAGAGATACCAATCAGTACCACATCGGCCCAAATAAGACCACGCGGGTCTTTCCCATTATCGTAGCGCACGGCAAAATCTATGGCCTCCATGCGCTCGAAGTATTCTTCATCCAGGCGGTGTACTAAGCCTGCCTTTAGCTCAGGGGGGCCAGGCATTATACCCTCCAAGGCCCCTAAGATAGGCCCCATTATGTCCACGGCAGGGATTCCCCGCTCTGCCGCTCCTTTCGCCACAGCCTGTCTCAGCTCCGGCAGCACAAAGGTGTATGCCAAGACGCAGTTCTTGCCCTCGGCTTCCTTGAGTACTTCTTCAACATGAGAAGGTTCGGCCACAAAGGGCACGCGCCGAATCTTGGCCTCATGCGCACTGAACTGGCTCAGTGCCGCGCGCACAACCAGCTCTGCTGTTTCACCCAGGGAGTCCGAAAGAACAAAACCTAGCGGTCGTTCTTCTTTAATCAGTCCTCCCTCCTTTACAGTATCCTTTCCCCTAACTCAGCAAAGAGCTTTGTGATTGTAGTCCGGCTGATGCTACCGAGCACTTCAAGGACGGCTTCATTGTGGGTTGAGGATTCTTCACCTGCGACCTTGGGCCGTACTACCGGTAGCACCTCCACCTGGTAGGCCACCATCTTACTGGCTGCGCTAAAGACGCTTTCCTCTGGAGCAGCTGTTATCACCTGCGGCACCCGGGTCATGACCACGCCAACGGGTATGCTTCGGAAATCCGCTTGGCCCAAGCTTAGGCGCAAGATGTCATGCCG
>JAAYHG010000282.1 GCA_012735455.1 Bacillota bacterium | reverse complement strand
ATCTATGCTTGGTCCAGTTGTCTTTGGTCAATGGAGATTGTGGGCAGCCGGGATCCTCTTCAGTCTAAGCGCCTAGGAGAACTTTTGGTGAAAAGGGGGGTTAGCCGAGGCGTATTGAAAAGCCGCATAGACCTAGAAGGAATCGAGCGGGAGGTGCTGGCCGACTTTCCGGACCTGGCTTGGGCGCGGGCGGAGTTCACTGGCACAAAGTTCACTTTAGAGGTGGTTCCTAAACTCTTGCCACCTGAGAAAGAAGGGCCACAGCACCTGGTGGCTCGGCGGAGCGGGGTGGTCCTGGATGTCTTTGTTTTAGCAGGCACAGCACATGTCGAAAAAGGAGCTACCGTGCGATCTGGCGACATTCTCATTAGTGGGGATCAGGGCGGAAGCCCTACCACCGCCCGCGGTCGGGTGATGGCCCGGGTCTGGTATGAGGCTTACCGAGAGGGGAAACCCGAGGAGACCCTGCTTGTGCGGACAGGCAATACTGCAGTGGTGCAGAAAATTGCCCTTCTGGGACGAGAACTGCTACTCTCCGGTCCGGCTGAATCACCCTTTGTGCGTTTTGAGACAGAGAGCAGAATGAAAGCACTGGCTAGCTGGAGGAATCTCCGTGCCCCTGTCGAAGTTATAGAGACAACGTACTATGAATTGAAGGAAAAGGTGCGCCAACTCTCCGCCGAGGAGAATGCGGAAAGGCTGGCGGGAGGGGTTTTGGCGGAGCTAAAGAAGGGTCTGGCCGAAGGCGCACAAATAGTAAAGGTAGAGAAAAAGGTGCTATCAGAGCCGGGGGATAACCTTACCCGTGTGCGGGTGAGAATAGAGACTATGGAGGACATTGCCAAATCGGTGCCCTATTACCCCCTGCAGCAAGAAGGAGGTCAAGATATTGGGGGAGCAGAAGGAAAGGAAGATAGCCGTTCGGGACAATGACGAGGCCCTCCGGCTGTTTGGGCAGTTTGATGAGAACCTGCGTTACCTTGAGCGCGAGTTCCCTGTCAAGTTAGTGCCGCGTGGCACCGAAGTGACCATCATCGGTGATGCTGTTCCCGTGGGTCTGGTGGAGAGCGTGCTGGAAGAACTGTTGACTCTGGTACGCCAGGGTAATTTGATTACCCCCCAGGATGTACACATGGCCATTGGGTTTGTTGGGAGTGGACAGGCTGGCATCCTGGATCCCAAGCAAGAAGATACCATCCTGGTCACGCATCGAGGCAAGTCAGTGAAACCAAAAACGCTCGGGCAGAAGCGCTATGTTGAGTCTATCCGCAAACACGACATTGTCTTTGGCATTGGCCCGGCCGGGACAGGGAAGACCTATCTTGCCATGGCCATGGCGGTGCGAGCTCTTAAGAGTCGGGAGATTAACCGCATCATTCTAACGCGCCCGGCGGTGGAGGCAGGGGAGAAACTGGGTTTTTTACCAGGTGACCTGCAGGAAAAGGTGGACCCATACCTACGGCCACTTTATGATGCCCTGTACGATTTTCTCGGAGTGGAGACGTACCACAAGTATGCAGAACGTGGCATCATAGAGATTGCACCTTTGGCCTACATGCGCGGCCGCACCCTGGACGATGCATATATACTGTTGGACGAAGCCCAAAATACCACACCAGAACAAATGAAGATGTTTTTGACACGCTTGGGCTTTGGCTCCAAGGCTGTGATCACCGGTGATATTACCCAGGTAGACCTACCACGAGGCCGCTTCTCTGGCCTAGAAGAAGTGCGCGTGGTACTGCGTGATGTCGAGGGTATTGCTTTTGTTCACTTCAGCCACCAGGATGTAGTGCGGCACGAGTTGGTACAGCGTATCATTGCGGCCTACGAAGAGTATGACAAGCGGGAGCAGAGCAAAGTCGTGGGAGAGGATGGTTAACAATGCAGATGCCGTTACGGCAACAACCAGTTACAGGGTGGCCTGCCGACCTGTTCTCCCATGGGTTAGTCCGCCGCGTTGGCCTAGGGTTTATTACCTTCGTCCTATTAACCACCCTGGTCAGTTTGCAGTGGCTGCCACGCAGGCTATATCTAGAGGAAGGGAAACCAGCCCCCCGCGACTTAACTGCCCCGAAGACGGTTACCTATTTTGACGAAGAGAAGACAGAAGAGCTGAGAGAGAATGCGGCGCGACTGGTGGAACCTGTCTACGACCCTGACATCAGCGTGCTTAATGCTTCTTTGGAAAAGCTGCAAACAGCACTTTCTGTCATTCGCGAGGTAAGGAAAGAGGAAATGCCAGAGGAGCTGCCTCCGGAGGAGCAAACGGTGAAAAAAGCTGAGCTCCTGGAGCAGCGCCTGGGGCTGGCGCTTACCGCCAGCTGCTATCGTGCCCTCCTTGAGCTCGGCGATGACGAGATCACCACCCTGGAGCGGGCGGCACCGGAGCTGGTACGGGAAATAATGCAGGAGGGAGTACGAGAAACCGATCTCCCAGTAGTGCGCGAAGACCTGGGTAGGCGTGTAGAAGCAGGAGAAGGGACACCCGAGTATAAAGAGGCGGTGCGCTCCTTGGCAGGAGCCGTCTTGGCCCCTAATCTGGTGCTCAATGAGGAAGAAACAGAAAGGCGTAGGCGTGAGGCCAGAGAGAGCATCCGCCCGGTAGAACAAACCATTATTCAGAACACCATGATTGTGCGACAGCACGATCTCGTGACTGCTGAGGCCATTAAGAAGCTCAAGGCCTTGGGGCTGCTGCAACAAAAGACGTCCTGGACGGCTGTTTTGGGCGTTGCCCTGATGGTTCTGTTAATGATGGGGCTCGTGGTTGCATATTTGAGGATACTGGCGCCCAAGGTGGCCGGAAACGAAAAGCTCCTACTGTTGCTTTCCTTAATAGCTGTGGGGACGCTGTCCGTGGGCCGTCTGTTTCTCTTGGTGCCCCACACCCTGGCGGCATATCTCTTTCCGGTGGCCACAGGTCCGCTTTTAGTGGCCATCCTATTGGATAGCCGTCTGGCGGTGTTGGTGGCAGCGGAGTTGGCCCTCCTGGCT
>JAAYHG010000281.1 GCA_012735455.1 Bacillota bacterium | reverse complement strand
TTGTAGCGGCAACGCTTCCCTACTAGACAGGCACTAACCAAAAGAGGGGGTTTTTTCACGCTCTCTTACCCTTCCGGGCCAGGACTCTTTCCGCCGCCGCCACAATGTGCTGAGCAGTGAGACCGTACTCTGCCAGTAGTTCACTTGGCTTGCCGGACTGCCCAAACTGGTCCCGGACCCCTACGCGCTCCAGCGGCACAGGACACTGTTCCGCCAGGGTCTCTGCTACCGCGCCGCCAAGTCCGCCAATAATGCTGTGTTCCTCACACGTAACTACGGCGCCGGTTTTTCTGGCTGCCGCCACCACAGCTTCTGTGTCCAAGGGCTTGATGGTGGAAACGTTAATGACCTGAGCACGGATTCCCTTCTCAGCCAGGGTCCGTGCCGCCTCCAGGGCCTCGGCTACCATGATCCCGCCGGCCAGGAGAGCCACATCCTCCCCCTGGCGCAATGTTGCCGCCTTGCCCACAACAAACTCGTACTCTGCATCGAAAAGAACCGGTACCCCGGAGCGGCCCAGACGGATATAAACCGGTCCCTCAAGCTCCGCTGCCGCCCGTACCGCCTGCTTGGTTTCGGGGCCATCAGCAGGGACAATCACCGTCATACCAGGCAGGGAACGCATCAGACTTATGTCCTCGATGGATTGATGGGAACCACCATCTTCACCTACTGTCACCCCAGCATGGCTCGCGCAGATCTTTACGTTAAGGTGCGGATAAGCGATGGAGTTCCTTATCTGATCAAAGGCCCGTCCAGTGGCAAACACAGCAAAGGTACTGACAAAGGGTATCTTGCCCGCCGCCGCCAGTCCTGCCGCCGTGCCCATCATATTTGCCTCAGCGATCCCCATGTTGTAGAAGCGTTCAGGGAAGATCTTGGCGAAGCTGGCTGTTTTGGTTGACTTGGAAAGGTCAGCGTCCAGCACGACCACGTCTTTGCATTCTCGCCCCAATTCCACCAGCGCCTCGCCGTAGGCCTCCCGGGTAGCTATTTTCTGTACCACGTGAATACCTCCTTACGCCAGTTCGGCCAGAGCGCGTTCTGTATCTTCCGCGTTAGGTGCCTTGCCGTGCCAATCGGCCTCATTTTCCATGAACGAGACACCCTTACCTTTCACTGTGTGGCAGATAATCATGGTGGGGCGGTCTTTATCCAGCTGTGCCTCCTCTGTAGCGGCCAAGATCTCCTTAAAGCTGTGGCCGTCCACACTCAGCACATTCCAACCGAAGGCCTTCCATTTGTCCGCCACTGGCTCCGGGTTCATCACATCCCGAATGGGCCCATCTATCTGCAGGCGGTTATAGTCCAGGTACGCGGTAAGGTTATCCAGGCGGTAGTGAGCGGCGGCCATAGCTGCCTCCCAAATCTGGCCCTCCTGTGTCTCACCGTCGCCCAGAAGCACATATACACGCCAGTCTGCCTTGTCCAGCTTGGCTGCCAGCGCCATGCCGCAAGCAGCCGAGAGTCCCTGCCCTAAGGAACCTGTGGACATCTCCACACCAGGCAGTCTCATCATGTCCGGGTGCCCCTGGAGGGGGCTCCCTAATTGGCGCAGGGTTACCAGCTTATCCACAGCAAAATAGCCGCGTTCCGCCAAAGCCGCATACAAGGCCGGAGCAGCGTGTCCCTTAGAGAGGACAAAGCGCTCCCGCTCCGCCCAGTCCGGGCAAGCTGGATCCAACCGCATTACCTTGAAGTACAAAGATGTAATGATTTCCACCGCCGAAAGCGATCCCCCTGGGTGTCCAGAGGCGGCTGTACTAACCATCCGGACAATGTCACGCCGAATGGCCTGCGCCTTCTCCTCCAAGAACGCCCTAGTATCAGCTTCCAGGTCCATTACCTGCCTGCCTCCTTTTTTGTCTCGGCTGACTTTACTTTACCGCTTTGTGCCGCGTCTAGCAAGTATCTCCCCTAGAACCAATAGCAGGAAGCGGGGCAGTTGCAAGCCACGCCGCCAGCGGCTGGGCTGAGACAGCAAACGGTAGAACCACTCCAGGCCTAGCCGCCGAAAAGCACTAGGCGCCCGCTTCACTTGTCCCGCCATCACATCCAGGCTACCGCCCACCCCGAGCGCCACCTTGGCGGCCAGCCTCCCCCGGTGCGCAGTCAGCCACAGCTCCTGCTTGGGCGCCCCCAGCGCCACCACCAGTATATCCGGTGCCGCGCGGTCTATCGCCTCCAGAATCGCCCCTTCTTCTTCCTTTTGAAAATACCCATGCTGCGTCCCCACCACCCTGAGGCTTGGCCACCGTGCCTTCAGGCGCCGCGCTGCTTCTTCCGCTATCCCGGGCCGGCCCCCGAAAAAGAACACCTTGTCACCGCGCTGGGCAGCCCGCGCCATGAGCTCCTCTAGAAGCTCTATCCCAGGAACGCGCTCCGGCACCGGTGCGCCCAGGAGCCGCGCCGCCAGGACAACTCCTATGCCATCTGGCACTGTAAGGTCAGCCTGTGCCAGGGCCTGCTTCAAGTCCCGATTATCCTGTGCCCTGGCGATAATTTCGGCATTGGGGGTAAATACCAGGTGCGGCCCTGTACCGTTCAGCCAGCTTTCAATGATGCCCAAGGCCTCTGCGGTACTCACACGGTCTACCGGAACCCCAAGCACCCAAACCCTATCTGCCATGTTAAGTCTCCTCTGCTCCCGCCAAAAGCTGGGCTGCCAGCTCGGCATTGCGC
>JAAYHG010000280.1 GCA_012735455.1 Bacillota bacterium | reverse complement strand
TAAGAGACAGGTACCATACAATCCATCGTCGGCATCGTACAGGCTGTCTGGCTCAAGGGATGTGGCTAGCAGTTTATGAGAGATGAAACCTTCCCCAACGGGACGGATCAAAAGCACATGGGAGACTAGGTGTCCTCCTGCGTCAAGTACAGTGTAGCCTACGAGCCCCTCAGTTGATCCGTCTCCATCCACGTCGGTGCGGAAGATAAAGTTTATCTTGGCATCTTGTGGGATCAAGCTGCGGACAAAGTCGGCCATGCCAGCAGGTTGTATCCCGGCACTCCTATTCCCTTGGGTGAGTTTTCCTTTAGTTGCCACTTAAGATCACCCCCTGTTTACATCTCAATATATTCCGAGCGAGGCCGTGCGGTCCCTTGCCATCCAGTCTGGAGTCGTGACCAACCGACGCAACTGGCAACTCCTGTTCTTTGGGCACCTGAATGCGCCAGAATTGGAATAGCGTAAATAAATTATCAGGTAAAACTTTAGGAAATTGAGGGCCAAATAGGAGGATTTTCAATAATACCTAACGAATATCTACATAAAGTTGTTGGCTGATGTCAAGCTAGGGCCTAAACAACAAAAAAGGGGAGGCGATGAGGATGGCTGGTGTTTTAAAGAGCATGGTGGACGAGATTCTGCCACGAGTTAAGGAGTGGCGCTGGGATATTCACCAACACCCGGAGCTAAGCAAACAGGAACATCGCACCGCGGGCATTGTGGAACCGGAGCTTGCCGCCCTGGGCTTAGAGGTTAAACGGATAGGAGAGACAGGGGTACTGGGTGTGCTTCGTGGAGCCAGAGAAGGAAAGACCCTGGCGCTCCGGGCAGACATGGACGCTCTGTCTCTACCCGAGCGCACCGGCTGTCCATATTCGTCTAAAGTGGAAGGGGTTATGCACGCCTGCGGGCACGATGCTCACACCGCAATCTTATTAGGTGTGGCTCACGTCTTAAGCAGGCTTAAGGATGATCTGGCCGGGAAAGTTAAGTTTTTGTTCCAGCCGGCAGAAGAGACCACCCCTGAGGGTGGGGCCCCCCTCATGATCCAGGGCGGGGTGCTGGAGCATCCCAGAGTGGACATGATTCTGGCACTCCATGTTTGGCCTGACTTGCCCGTGGGTACGATTGGAGTGCGCTCCGGTCCCATGATGGCAGCATCCGACCGGGTATTTCTAAAGGTGCTCGGGAGCAGTTGCCATGGTTCGGCGCCACATCAAGGTGTGGATGCCATCGTGGCGGCGTCCCAGGTGGTGGTAGCCTTGCAGACCATAGTAAGCCGTAATGTAAGTCCGTTGGAATCTGCCGTTCTAACTTTTGGTACGGTCAAGGGAGGCCACCGTTACAATGTAATTGCTGATGAGGTGGTCCTTGAAGGGACCTGCCGTACGCTCAAGCCGGAGATAAGGAAACTTGTCCCCGAACGCCTGGCCAGTTTGGCATCCCAAGTAGCTGCTGGTTTCGGCGCTACCTGCGAGGTGGAGTATGTATACGGCTACCCGCCCTGTGTAAACACACCTGAGGGCGCAGCGCTCCTGAAGCAGGCAGGCACAGAGGCCCTGGGTGAACGGAATGTGGTGGAGATGGAATACCCTTGGATGGGGGCCGAAGACTTTGCCTTTTACCTGGAGAGGGTGCCAGGGGCACTCTTTCTGCTGGGTTCTACGCCGGAAGGAGGGCAGACGATCCCACTCCACAACTCCGCTTTCCTCGTAGATGAGGCAGCCTTGCCAGTGGGCATTGAGGTGTTCGTGCAGGCAGCACTAAACTACCTAAAAGGCTAGTATGGTGCTATTACTGCCCTTATCAGGTTCAGTTGGGGGGGTGGTAGTGGAAAGTACGGGCTAAGCAAGAAATTGAAAGGGAGGTAGAAGCCAAGGTGTCCAGGAAAGCGCAGAGTCAAGAGATCGGTGGTTGGTTTGGTGCGTTTATTAACTGGGTCGAAGTAATTGGTAACAAGTTGCCCCATCCCTTTACTCTTTTCGTTATCCTTGCCCTTGTAACACTGGTTTTGTCCTGGTTGTTGTCTATGGCGGGAGTGACTGTCACCTATCTTAAACCCGCTGCTGAAGCCGGTAAACCTCCGGAAGAGGTGGTTGTGGCTGTCAAGAACCTGATGGCCTTTGGCCCCATGCGCACTTTTATGGCCGACTTTGTCAAGAACTTTGTTTCATTCCCTCCGCTAGGCCTTATCTTGACCATGATGCTTGGCATTGCCCTTCTGGACCAAACAGGGTACATGTCCGCCATCATGAGAAAGACGGTCTTAGGGGCGCCGCCAGCACTTGTAACCCTGGCCTTAGCTTTTGTT
>JAAYHG010000025.1 GCA_012735455.1 Bacillota bacterium | reverse complement strand
GGTTCCCCAGGAACATAGGGGTAGAGAAAAGCAAGAGGTGCCTGGGAATACTGCCTTCGGTGAAGTCTGTCATCCTAGCACTCATTCTTGTTCTCCTCTCCCAAGTCCCGTTGGCGTCTCTTGGACAATAGCATCACTTAGCTTCTCCAGGCATGCCACCAAAGACACCAATTCCTCTGGGGAAAAATGCCCTAGAACCCGACCCAAGTGCACCTTATATATATCCATTGCCCTGGCCAGGAGTTCTTGTGCCTTAGGCAACGCCCGTAGGCGGAATACCCTCAGATCGTTGGGATCCGCCACCTTTTCTATTAACCCATCGCGCTCCAATCGCTTAACAATGCCGGACAAGGTACTTGCCGCCAGCTGAAGTTCCCCTGTGATTTCTGCCAGGGTCGTTTCCCCCTTCTCCGTTATCCTGCGCAGCACAACCATTTGCGGAAAGGTAAGTCCTTCGGAACAAAGAAGCACGGCGTAATGGCGCTTTAAAGCATGATTAATCTCACGCAGGTGCCGCCCAACCCTCTCAACAGTCCCAACCGGCACAGGCATTAGCAAGTATCCCCCCTAATCCTTCGTACTCGAAACTTCGACATCGAATAGTCTACCACAGCGCTCTGTCGAACTCAACATTTATTTCTCCTGACCTTGCCTCCAGCTACCCTGTCCTTGTAAAGCTGGAGCAAACAAAGCAAAAAGGCTCTGACCTTACGGTCAGAACCTTTCACCTGCCACAAGAACCGTCCCCGCGGCAGGCACGGCAGGTACCCCGTGTCAATTCTACTGGGCGTTGTACATACCGTGGGATTTCATGTAGTTAAAAATGCCTTCCCCGTGCTCCTGCTCCTCTTTTTGGATGTGGTTCAGCGCTTGGCGCATTTGCGCATCGGTAAACTCAAAAATGGCCGTGTCGTAAGACCCAGAGATGTACTTCTCCGTCATGAGCATATCGTTTAGCAATGCGGCATCCTGGGCATTCCCGGGACCACTCCGCGTCCCTGCAGTACCAGTAACATTTTGCGCAGCCTGTGCTACCTGTTGTTGCTGTGCCGTGTTAGGAATACGTCCGGCCAACATCTGGTCAATACTGTTCAAGTGCTGCTGCTCCTGTTGGGCATAAGCGTTAAAGAGCTGCTTCAATTGCTGATCCTGGGCCTGCCTAGCATAGTTCTGATACTTTTGCACACACATTTCCTCGTGCTTCTTCTGATCCTCCAACAACATACGTTCTTTCTGAGTCAGTTGTACCATATATGTGCTCGCCTCCTTGTTCGTATTATTTGCGAAGCGGAGAAGAATATGCACACAGGACTCCTAACTTTGGTATAATCATCGTAACACCTCGGTTGGCCAGCCGAAATCCTGGCCGCTCTGCCTACCAACGATCTCCTGGAGGTTTCTTATGAACGCAAAATACGTCAGAGGTTACACCTATGCCATGCTATCAGCCTTTCTCTACGGTTGTGCTCCCTTTTGGACTACACTTATCTACAGCGGGGGCGGTAATCCTTTTTCCGTAGTCTTCTACCGCTCCTTTTTCGCTATTCCGGCCGTCTTTTTCCTAATGTTGCGCACTAATTCCTACTCTCGTCTCACTAGGTTGGAATCTCGCAAGATTCTGGTACAGGCCTGCTTGTCCGCCGTAACATCCATCCTCTTGTTCGCATCGTACAATTACATTAACTCCGGTCTGGCTACCAGTCTTCATTTCGTCTACCCCTTGTGCGTTCTCATTGGGAGCGTGCTGTTCTTTCATGACCACATCACGTCCATGCGAGCCACCTGTTTTATTGTCTGTACTATTGGCATCTTCTTGTTGTACTCTCCCGGGGTAACCAATCAGCCTTTCGGTATCACTTTGGCTCTCGCCTCCGGCGCCGCCTACGGTTCCTTGATCCTTTACCTCGACAAAAGTGGCCTCAAAACCATGCAACCCTTCCGTCTTGCTTTTCACCTCCAGCTCTTCGTTACGTCCATCATGCTGATAGCAAACCTTGTGTCTGGAACCTTGACTCTAAACATGACACCCCTCGCCTGGTTCTC
>JAAYHG010000279.1 GCA_012735455.1 Bacillota bacterium | reverse complement strand
GGGCCGCACCGCTTGTACAGCTAAGTGCCAGGTTCGGATGGAGATCAGTCTTCACAGGATTGGCTGTTGCATCAGTCTCAATCGCTGGGTTATGCTTGGCGTTTACCTCGAAACAACCTTCTCCCAGAGTGCAGGCTCCGGATTCAGGCGACAAGGCTAGTTCTTACCGGGATGTGATAAAAAGTCCCCATCTGTGGTTGCTTTCCTTCTATCTGTTTGGAAGATACGGTGCCCAAATAGCTTTCCAAGGTCTATGGGGAATCCCTTACTTGACCGGTGTCTATGGCGTAGACGCCACATCCGCTGCAGGAGCAGTAGGCATGATCGCCATAGGCATTATCGTGGCTTCCCCCATCGTCGGAAAACTGGCAGACACAATGGCTGCGCGAGGCATGGGTCTATTTGCTGCCAGGCGACGTCTTCTTGTGTCGGCAGCACTGTGCTATGTTGCGACATGGATTCCTCTGGTCCTGGCTCCGGGCTTCCTACCTTTCCAAGCTATATACGTTCTACTCTTCATAATGGGCATGTGTACCTGCACAGCCAGCTTAGTTTTCGGAATAGTAAAAGACCTCTTCCGGCCTAACGTGTCTGGATTCGCCTCAGGACTTGTTAACATCATTTGCGTATTGGGAGGAGTAGTGATGCCTCCCGTTGTCGGCTGGTTCGTAAAACGCATAACCGCTCAGGGACTGTATGGAGGAGCAGTATACTCAAAATCACTAGTCCCATGTCTCGTAGCTTCAGCTGCAGGCGCAGCTTTGATATTAATCATGCCGAAACCGGCCGAGAAGCCATTCCAACGCGCTTTGGGTCAGCATACATATGATTAAGGCACATTTTTCCTATTCGTCATATGCGATATGGTCACGTAGATGAAAACTATGAGAATACGATACAGGTCATATTGCTAAAACCGTCAGAACCAGCCTAAGATAACCAAAAGCGCGCAGGACTCTTCCGCATAATGCGGGTCCTGCACGCTTTTTGAAATGCTACTTCGGTTAGGTGGCAATTCCAGGCTATATCTTATTGAGAGCCCTCAAAACCCTCTCGGGGGTTATTGGCAAATGAGTTATTAAAACGCCTGTTGCATCGTACAACGCATTTGCCAAAGCCGGCACCACACAATGTAGGGCATGTTCTCCTAAGCCTTTTGCTCCCTTAGGCCCATATTTCCCCGGCTCCTCCAAGAACAACACGATGTTCTTTTCAGGAATATCTTTAGCAGTAGGTATAGTGTATTGCGTCAATGAAGGGGTCAGAGGCTTCCCGTCTTTCATAACGAATTCCTCTAACATCGCAGCTCCAAGGCCCATTATTACTCCGCCAATCATTTGCCCTCTGGCACCGTCGTAATATAGCACTTTGCCCGTGTCGTGGCAGTTGACAGCTTGAAGAATCTCATATTCTCCGGTTTCTTCATCTACTTCAACATCAACAAGCCCGCTTATGAATGTAAACCCACGTGTTTCTGTAGGAAACGGGCCTTCGTACCATCCTTGAACCGAT
>JAAYHG010000278.1 GCA_012735455.1 Bacillota bacterium | reverse complement strand
GTACAATATGTCCATCCAGGATGCTACGAGCTGCGTCGGCAATGGGATCCTGCATGTCATCGCCGTCCACCAAGCCAGTGAAGAGGCCGGTTATACTGCCTCTTTCCGCATTTCCCGCCCGCTCTAAGAGCTGTGGCAAAAGCGAAAACACAGATGGAGTATAGCCCTTAGCAGTTGGTGGCTCCCCGGCTGCCAGGCCAATCTCTCGCTGGGCCATAGCAAACCTGGTGATAGAATCCATCATTAAAAGGACATCATTACCAAGATCACGGAAGTACTCGGCGATGCTCATGGCCACAAGCGCGGCTTTAACCCTAATCAAGGGTGGTTGGTCAGCAGTGGCCACCACCACCACGGAGCGGGCTAAACCCTCGGAACCCAGCGATTCCTCGATAAACTCCCTCACCTCGCGGCCACGCTCCCCAATAAGCGCTACCACGTTGATATCTGCTGCCGCATGGCGAGCCATCATGCCCAAGATGGTACTCTTGCCTACGCCGCTTCCAGCAAAGATACCCATCCGCTGCCCTTTACCACAGGTGAGAAGGCCGTCTACAACTTTTATACCTAGCTCAAGCGGTTCACGTATGCGTCGCCTCTTCAGCGGGTGAGGCGGGGCTGCCTTCAGGGGATAGTAGTGCTGCGCCCTGGGCAGAGGGTCGCCATCCAAAGGGTTACCCAGACCATCCAGCACCCTGCCCTGCAACTCTGGACTAACCGCCACCGTGAGAGGCTTTCCTGTAGCCACTACCTCGCTCCCCGCGGCAATGCCCTCGAGGCTACCCAAAGGCATGAGGAGCAGGTTCTGTTCACGAAAACCAACCACCTCGGCTGCTATAGAATTACCACTGCAGCTCTTGAGAAGGCATACCTCGCCAACCTCAGCAGGAGGGCCCTGGGATTCCACCATATTGCCCACAAATCGGCTGATTCGCCCTTGCACTGTAAGCGGATCAAATCCGGTCAGGCGCCGGCGAAAGACTCCTAGCCCAAGACCTGCTTCAGACATGGGTATCCTCCCTTAACAATCGGTCGCGGCAAGACTCGAGCTGCGTCTCCCAACGGGAATCTACCGAGCCCAGTGGCGAGGCAAGTATAAACTGGCCACTGGGGACAATGGCCTTTTCCTTAAGGGAAAAAGGCCGATCGCCCAGAGCTTCCTGCACCAGCTTCTGAGCCTCTTGCCACTGTGGCAACTCCCCTGGCGCTACCTCTAACGTCACCTCTGTCCCCTTCGGAATCTTGCCCGCACACTTCGCCAAGAGCTCCTTTATAGCAGCAGGCCCTATCTGCACGTCACGCTGCAGGATAAGGCGAGCCAGCTCCAGAGCTAGGTCTACTGCCTGCGGCTCCAAAGCCGCCCTTGCAGCACTGCACTCTTGCTTGGTCTGCTCAAGGATTTCCTTGGCCTCCTCTAGCAGTTTCTCACTGGCTGCCTGGCCAGCTGCATAGCCAGCCTCGTAACCCTCTTTTTCACCAATTTGGGCAGCCTCCTGCCTAAGCCTTTGCGCCTCTTCTTCGGCCTCACTTAGGATCTCAACTGCTTTCTGCCTGGCCTCACGCTCTAGCGCGGTAGCTTTCAGACGTATCGTTGCCAGTAGATTGGCCTCTATTGTTGTCGCTAGGCGTTCTTGGCACTCCAGACAACGAGGATCTTCTGGCTCGCCCTCATACTGGGTTACAGCCGAAGAGGTTGTAAGGAGCACTGGTCTGCTCACCATCGGTCGCTTCCAGATACTAGACAACCAGCTCATCCTCCCCGCCGCGGACAACAACAATCTCGCCGCTTTCTTCTAGCTTACGCACGATATTAACTATCTTCTGCTGCGCTTCCTCTACGTCACGCAGGCGTACAGGCCCCAGATAACCCATCTCCTCCTGCAAGGTCTCCACTGCTCGCTTAGAGAGGTTCTTGTAGATCTTGCGGCGCACATCTTCGCTGGCCACCTTGAGGGCCAAAGGAAGATCCCTGTTCAGATCTACCTCTCTCAAGACCCGCATCACTGCACGGTCGTCCAACTGAACAATATCTTCAAAGGTGAACAAACGACGTTTAATCTCCTCAGCCAGTTCTGGCTCTTCCCGGGTAAGGGCTTCAAGGATAGTTTTCTCCGTCCCGCGATCCACAGCATTCAGAACCTTGACCACGGACTCCACCCCTCCGGCTCGGGCATACTCCTGACTTGCCAGTGAAGACAACTTGCGCTCCAGCACCTGTTCCACCTCGCGGATCACATCAGGAGAAGTGCTGTCCATCAAGGCCATGCGTTTAGCCACGTCTATTTGCTTTTCCGCCGGGAGGGCAGAAAGGATGGCCGCCGCCTGCTCTGGCTGCAGGTAGGCTGTAACCAAAGCAATGGTCTGCGGGTGTTCATTTTGGATAAAATTGAGAAGTTGACTAGCGTCGGTTTTTCTAGCGAAGTCAAAGGGGCGAACTTGGAGTGAGGCTGTAAGACGATTGATAATGTCCAAAGCACGTTGCGTGCCCAGGGCTTCTTCCAACACGTTGCGCGCGTATTC
>JAAYHG010000277.1 GCA_012735455.1 Bacillota bacterium | reverse complement strand
GTACAGCACTACGGCTAATTCCTTCGCCGTCATCCTCTACCGCAATAAGCACGTGGTTTCCTTCATAGCAGGCCGAAAGCCGTATGCGGCCCATAGGGTTCTTACCGTTCGCAGCGCGCGTCGTCTGCGGCTCAATCCCATGATCAACTGCGTTTCTAAGCAAGTGAACCAAGGGATCACCGATTTCGTCTATAACGCTGCGATCAAGCTCTGTCTCTTCACCTTCGATCAGAAAATCCACCTGTTTTCCTAACTCGCGCGCCAAGTCCCGAACCATCCTGGGAAAGCGATTAAAAACCTGCGCTAGTGGTACCATACGCGCCTTCATAACCGCATCTTGTAGGCCACCTGCCACCCTAGTTAGAGACTTCAGGGTCTCCTCCAGCTCAGGAGATGAGTGCGCCAGCAATAGCTGATCCAGGCGCGTCTTCGTAATTACCAACTCTCCCACCAGGTTCATCAAGTTGTCCAGACGATGAATATCAATACGCACTGTCTGGGTTGAGAGGTGACGCTGTCTTTCTTCAACCGCCGGTTGTAGTTCTTTGCCAGTTGAGGCTGCGGATCGGAGAACAAGCTCATTTATCTCCACCGTCCTTACATCACTAACACCAAGTAACAGAGTGTTTATCTCCTCAACACTCCTCTGTGTAACGTATAAGAGACGGAAACTATCGCCAAACTTCTCCTCCTCTAAATCCTCCACCGGCGGCTCAGCGCGCAGAACTTCGCCGCACGCCTCCAACTTCTGAAAAACAAGAAAGGCACGTACCCCTTTCATAAGGCAGTCAGGAGAGAGGGTCACGGTTATCATGAAGGCTTTATAGCCACGACTCTGGGCAGCTGCCACCACGTTCTTTTCATAGGAGCTCAAGTCCTCCTCTACGGCTTGAAGGCTGGCTGCAGTCGGCGTTACCTTTCTTAAGTCAGTCCCCAGCCACCCTTCCAACTTCGGTAGAACCTCGTTCAAGCAACTCAAGGGTGGCTCGTCCTCAGTTTGGGCGGTACTGAGAATGCTCTCTAGGGTGTCCACGGCATGAAACAAGACATCGAAGAGTTCCGGCATCATCTGCAGTGTACCAGCACGCAGTTTGTCCAGTACATCCTCCATCTTGTGCGTCAGGGTGCTTATGGTCTGAAAACCCATCGTGGCAGCCATTCCCTTAATGGTGTGCGCTGCACGAAAGACAGTATTAATAACACCCGGAGCACTTGGGTCCTTTTCTAAAGCTAACAGTCCGTCATTAAGCTCCTCCAGATGTTCCCTAGCCTCGGCAAAAAATGCTTCCCGATAACGGGCAACGTCGTCATTCATCGACATCACTCCTTTCCCTTGACTTGAGCAAGAACCTATTGGAAAGTCGCAGCTACCGCTGTGGATAGTGCCATTGGTAAGTCCCATAGTGGCAACAGTCTCTCCAGGGCGCCGCCCTCCCACGCTGAACGGGGCATGCCGAAGACTGAACAGGTCACAGACGACTCACCTAAGGTCAAACCTCCCGCCTGTCTCAGAGCCAACAGACCCTTAGTACCGTCACTCCCCATCCCTGTAAGAACTACCCCAATTCCGTAAGGTCCACAGACATCCGCCAGTGATGCAAAGAGCGGATCTGCTGACGGACGGTGTCCACCCAGTGGTGGAGCCGTACTAAGCTGCACCCGCCACTCGCCATTGGGCGGACCGGATCCAACCAGCAGAAGATGCCGGTCACCGGGAGCAACCAACACTTGTCCTGGCACCAATACCTCTCCCTGCCGCGCCACCCGCACCGGG
>JAAYHG010000276.1 GCA_012735455.1 Bacillota bacterium | reverse complement strand
TAACCATGACGCTAATCCAGGGTGGACGGACCAACTACGGTGAGGTACTGGGTATTATCATGCTGGATACCCGTTTTCCCCGCCTTCAGGGTGACGTGGGTAACGCTGCTACTTTTCCCTTTCCAGTACGTTACCAGATTGTCACAGGAGCCTCGCCCGTGAAGGTGGTGCGAGAAGCTGATCCCAGCCTCATCGCTCCTTTCATCGCTGCGGCGCGGGATTTGGAAGCAGCAGGGGTCAGAGCTATCACCACCAGTTGTGGCTTTTTAGCCTTATGGCAACAAGAACTAGCGTCAGCGGTAAGTGTGTCCCTCTTTACCTCGAGCCTGCTGCAGGTGCCTTTGGTGTGGCACATGACAGGGAGGAGACCGGTGGGGATTATTACAGCGGATGCCAAGAGCCTTACCCCGGCCCACCTCAGAGCCGTTGGAGCGGACCAGGTACCCAGCGTAATCATTGGCCTTGAAGGGGCATCCGAGTTTACCCGAACTTTTATTGAGGGCGAGCCCTCCTTGAACGTTGAGGCTGCGGAGGCAGAGGTGCGCGCAGCAGCGCGTCGCCTGAAGAGAGAGCATCCGGAGATAGGGGCTGTGGTGCTTGAGTGTACCAACCTACCGCCTTTTGCCGACGTGGTGCGGGAGGAAACAAGACTTGGTGTCTTTGACATTGTGACGTTGAGCCATTTTGTGGTGCGGGCCTTGCAAGGGCACAGGTTTCCCCTGTCATTGTGATCCTGATATAGTGCGGATAAGGCGCCTCCCCAGCGGATAAGCTACCCACAGCAACATCTGGAGGTGGCGTCATGACAGAGCGTATTGCCGTAGAGCCAGGACTCGACTACGTTAAAGAGTACTTGACCGGTCAAGGTTACGACGTGGTGGATCTCGGTAGTGGTAGCCAGCACGCTGCCGCTGTTATCCTGAGCGGACTGGACGAGAACTACCTGGGTACGGCCAAAGCCAGCACCAAGGTCCCGGTGATTAACGCTGAGGGCCGCAGCCCCCAAGAGATCCTCGCCGACCTTAAAGCACGCCTACAAAAAGAGCGCTGAGGCAGGTACCCCCTGCCTCATTTCTTTAGGTGCAAGAAAGTAATAATCAACAAATTAATCTGCTCATGTCTCAATCATCTATTAAGACGGGCCCTTGCCCCATACCATCCTTTACATTTGGGATCATTATCCATAGACTAATTAGAGAGGGTGATGGTCCCATAGCCCGATTAGAAACATTAGAGGAGGGTCTTTTTTTGTCCAAAATCTTGTATCTAGATCAGAAGCCGGCAATGGCTCCGGAAGCTGCCGCACGTTTACAGGGCCTGCACTCGGTTGTCCTTCCAGATGATGCCTCGGAGGAGCAGCTACTGAATGAAATACAGGATGCAAAGTACGTGGTAGCAGGGGGAAGAAAAGTCACCGCGCAGCACCTGCAGTCGGCGCCGCTTCTACGCTGTGTGTTGGTTCCAGGAGCAGGCGTTGATCATGTTGACGTGGAAAGTGCCACGGCCCACGGAATTCAAGTTGTTAATGCGCCAGGTGCCAATGCCATAGCGGTTGCCGAGATTGCTTTGGGGCTCATGTTAGCTGTGGCACGGTCTATACCGCAAACATACGCCGGGGTGCGGGCTGGTGGCTGGGTAGATGATACTATTCGGGCCCAAGTGGTGGGATCGGAACTGTCAGAGAAGACACTGGGTTTAGTGGGTTTAGGTAATATTGGTTCCAGGGTGGCAAGAATCGCCAAAGGGTTTGAAATGAAGGTACTTTGTTACACGCGGAGGCCGGATCCCCAGCGAGCGGTCAAAGCCGGTGTAGTCTTTGTTTCTTTAGAGGAGCTACTCAGCAATGCCGATTTTGTCGTAATTTGTGCCGCTTTAACCCCTTCGACACGCGGTCTGATTGGTGAGAAGGAACTGTCGTTAATGAAGAAAGATGCATATCTGGTCAATTGCGCCCGTGGCCCCATAGTCGATGAGGCTGCATTGTACTCTGCTCTACGGAACGGACAACTAAAGGGAGCGGGTCTCGATGTCTTGAGTGTGGAACCACCTGGGGCACATCATCCGCTATTCGAACTTCCCAACGTGGTTGTGACACCTCATCTTGGTTCTAGAACAAAAGGGGCCATAGACAGAGTCAGTCATATGATTGCGGATGAGATCCTAAGAATGGAGGCAGGCGAGCAGCCACTTAACCTGGTAAATCGTGAAGTGATTGGGAAGAATTAGGGATTGAGCGGAACGATCGGCATATTATTACCCGTTAAAGGGCGAGATTCAAGTGGCTCACCTTAGTTTCTTGCTGCTCATCCTTGCCTGCGGGCTATTGCTTAAGCGGACAGACGCTCGTTTGGCGGCACTGAAAAAACAACAGCCGGCTGGAGTCAGCCGACTGCTTGTACGTTTCTCCTCTAGAAGGCGGCGCGGGGATCAATCACCGCTGTGATGACTTTTTGCTCTTCCACATCGCGCAGGGCCTGGTTTGCCTCGGCTAGGCTGTAGCTGTTGGTGATGAAGCGTTCCCAGCCGATGCGGGCGTTATGTTTGGCCAGCACCTTAAGGGCCCGGTAGAAGTGGCTAAAATCTATTCCCCAAGTTCCCCGGATGTCCACGTGTTTCTTATTGATTTCCCAATGAGGATTTAAGGTCACCTCGCCGTGGTCTGTGTACTGCCCTACCACCACGTAGGTGCCACAGTCCCGGGTCATGGCGAGGCCTTCTTTAACCGCTGCAGGCACACCAGTGGCCTCGATAACGATATCGGCACCACGTCCGCCGGTGAGTGCGCGGACCTGCTCAACCCGTTCCCTTACGGAGACCTCTTCAATATTAATTACCTCATCTACGCCCAGGGTCCGGGCAAACTCCAGCCGCAGTTTTGGCGCTCCTACCATTATCACTTGGCAGGCACCAGCGAGAATACTCAAGAGGGCAGCGTTTAAACCCACAGGGCCGCTGCCTTGAACAACCACACTGGCAGCCAATCTTACCCCGCCCCGTTCTACAGCGTGAAAAGCCGTAGGAAGACCGCAGCCTCCGCCGATGATGGCCTCGGGTGGTACAGTACTAGGTACCTTGACTATTTTAACCCCGGGCTTCAGGTAAATCTTTTCGCTCCACCCGCCCAAGAGGCCTTCTTTAGCGGAGTAGGTGATGCCATAGACGCGACGGTTGGGGCAGCGGGTTGAAGCTTTGGCCACATCGCAGTACCAACAGTCGTGGCAGGTACCGTGAACGTCAAGGAAGGTAACTACATCGCCCGGCTGGAGGATTTCGCCATCGGCGTCGTGCACCGGTCCACCGGTGCACTCCAC
>JAAYHG010000275.1 GCA_012735455.1 Bacillota bacterium | reverse complement strand
GTTTAGGAGGGTAGCGCTGCTCCTGACTGTGGCCCTGGTGGTGATGGCGGTTCCACTGCCGCTCCAGGCGGCTGGCAGTTTTACTGACCTTGAGAATCATTGGGTCAAGGAGAAGGTAGAAGACCTGGTGGCAGCAGGAGTAATCAGCCCCGGCGAGAAGTTTCGCCCCCGGGATCCGGTAAGTAGGGCAGACTTTGTCAAAATGCTCGTTACCGCGGCGGGGTTGTCCCAGGCAGTCTCCTTTCCACCCACTTTCAGCGACGTTCGACAGGACGCCTGGTTTTACAACTATGTGGAAACAGCAGCCCACCATGGAATAGTCCAGGGCGACGATTCTGGCCGCTTCCGCCCTTACGAAGGACTAACACGGGAACAGATGGCCACAATGGTAATCCGTGCCTTCAACGACCAATCAACAGCTGACCCCTCCGTCCTTAACCGTTTCAAGGATGGTGATAGAGTTTCTGCCTGGGCCAAGGATAACGTGGCGCGAGCAGTGGCACGGGGTTTTCTCTCCGGTACAGATACTGGGTTTCTCTTTCCCACCCAAGCCGCAACCCGCGACCAAGCTGCTGCTGTGGCCTGGCAAGTACTGCAAAAGCGCGGTGAGCTGCTTCCTCCTACTACATCGCCTCCGGCCACCAGTCCCGGCAACCTGACTGCAACCGTAACTGTTCAGGCGGCGGATCGCCTGTTGGTGACCTTTAGCGCGCCTGTGGACAAGACGGGTGCGGCCTCACTGGAACGTTACAGCCTGGTTCCGGCTACGGGGCTTCAGGTTCCAGTGGCGCTGAGGGCCGTTGTCGTAGCCCCGGACGCCAAGAGCGTGGAGATTACTTGCAGCGAGCTCACCTCTGGCACCCGTTACATCCTCTCTATGCTCCAGCTGGCCGATGCCAGCGGCGTGAAACAGACCCTGTCGTTGCCTTTTACGGTTCCTAACCTGAGTACCCTTCCATCTCCTGGCGCGAGTCCTAGTCCAAATATCCAGGTTTTGGGCCCCACACGGCTCAAAGTAACCTTCGACCGGGATATTAACCCGGCTTCTTTCCAGGCCGGACCAGAGGGTAATTTCACACTGGTGTGGGCCGGGACCGTCTTTAGTCCGGGAGTTGTGCGCGAGGCCACCCTGGTTTCCGCCCGGGAGATAGCGCTTACGGTCCCTACTCTGGAAGCTGGAAGGGACTACACCCTAAGTATTCGGGATCTGCGGGACACGTACGGGCAGAAATTGTCCTCCAGTCCCTTAAGCTACGATTTCCATGTGCAGTCTGATTCCCAGGCCCCTGTTCTACAGAGTGTTGTTTCCACGGGCCCTGGTACCATCGAGTTCACCTTTAACGAGGACCTGGACGCGGCGGTTGCTGAAGACAGTGCCAACTACCGCCTACGGGAAACAGGAGCTGTTCCCGTGTCAGTTGTGGCACACGGCAACAAGGTGGTACTTGTTATGCCCACCCAGCTCACAGTAGGTACCAGCTACACCGTGGATATTGGTGCTTTGTCTGACCTGTGGGGCAACCGGGCGGCGGCGCAGAGCCGCAGCTTTACGGTGCAGGCCGATACCTATGCCCCCCGCGCCTTAGAGGCTAAGGCTGTTGGTAGTACTGCGGTAGAGGTGCGTTTCAGTGAGAATCTCCTTACAACGGGCAGCTTTGGTCTTAAGCGCGATGGCCGCAAGGTAGATATAGTACGCAGCGAACAGATCAGGCCAGGAGTGGTGCGCCTCACCGCTTACCTAAGTACAGAAGGGCGTTATGAATTGGAGATCTTTGGTGCCAGGGATCTGGCCGGGAATCAAGCCAGCAGCACCACCCTTTATTTTACCTACGATGGTACGGAGAAGGGGGAGGGTTCTGCTTTCCCACCTGAGGTCTTAGCTGTTAAGGTGAACCCTGGCCGGAGTGATCAGCTGGAGGTCAGCTTCTCCCAAAGGCTGGCTGTCTCCAGTGCAGAGAAAACACGCAACTACAGTCTTACGGCGGCAGACGACCTGAGTATAGGGATTGATATTGATGACGCAACTCTGGGCCAGGATGAGAAAACGGTTCTCTTAACCTTGGATGAACCCCTGACACCCGGAGTCTCTTACCGTTACTTCATCTCAGGTGTGGAAGGTGCCAATGACGAGGAGATGATTCCTGCCGCAGGTTACTTTGTGGTTGGCAGCGG
>JAAYHG010000274.1 GCA_012735455.1 Bacillota bacterium | reverse complement strand
TCGCTGACCAAATCTGCCTGTTTGAGGATGCTCAGATGGTGGGAAATACTTGGTTTCGAGATGTTAAAGTTGGCGGCGATTTCACCGGCGGTGAGATCCCCTTTGCGCAAGAGATCCAAAATGCTCCTCCTGGTAGGGTCAGCCAGTGCCTTGAACATAAGGTTGAATGGCATCGGCTCGCCTCCTTGGTTAGTTGCTGTGCTGTATCAATTAGACATTTAGCCAGATGTCTAATTATAGTTCTATTATTGCCTGAGGAGAGAGAACTGTCAAGGGGTGTAGGTGGGTAGACTGTTGTGGTAAAAACTTACATTAAGCGAAGGGGGTTGGTCATGGTATAATAAGGCGATTTTGCCATGCATATGCTAAACGCAAGGAGGTAAGATCATGTGTAAGTTACGGATACTGGTGGCCAGTTTAATTTTGGTGCTTGTGCTTACTAGCGTAGTAGGGGCAGAGCCGAGCCAATTGCTTACCCGGGGTGAGTTTGCCGCGCAGTTGGTAGAAGCGGCAGGCCTGGAAGGTGAAGGCGAACCGGCGGAGTTGTTGGTAGCTGCAGGCATCATGAAGGGAGCACCTGGCGGCGAACTAAATCTGGCGCAACCTATCACGCGCATTGAGGCGGTGGCTTTGGTGGCCCGTACCTTGGGCATGCCGGATGATGTAATGCCGGCGGCTGGGGTTGAGGTGCCTCTGGCTCCTAGCCATTGGGGCCACAGTCTCTACACCTGGTTTATCCGCCTGGGCCTCGAAAGCGGTGATCCTACAGCTGTGCTGACACCAGCTGAGGGCGCTGCACTCCTGGAGCGTTCCTTCACAACTCCGGACGATGTCCTAACCTTGCTCGAACGCTCCCAAGAGGTTACCAAGGACCTTACAGCTATGAGTACCACTGTGAGCGGCAGCATGAAGCTGACCTCACGGCCCGGGGTAGATGAAGCCGAGGAGATTCAAGCCTTAACGACCACCATGCGTGTGCAGCAGGATTTGGTACTGCCAGACAGGCTCCACCAGGTGACTGAAATGAAAATGGAGATACCTGGTCTGGGTACGCAGGAGTTTATCACTGAGGCTTACATGGTGGATGGCAAGATGTACCAACAGATTCCCAACCCAGAAACGGGCGAACTGGCCTGGTTCCGGTATCCGGAGGGTGAGATGCCTGACCTGAGCAGTCTAATTGAGCAAGCCCAGCAGCAGTCCAGCGTTATCCCACCTGGCCTGGAGAATGACCTCTTCTACCGTCTTCTCGGCACTAAGGAAATAGCGGGGGAAGCGGTGTACGAGATTGCTTTCTGGGGCCGGATTGATGACTTGAATAAGTTCATGGCTGCCGTAATGGGTCAGTATGGAGACATGGCGAGCCTGACTGAATCCATGGCTAAGGCTAGTGAGATGATTGATACAATGTCCTTCTGGGGTATCTCCTATGTGGGGGTCGAGGACTACCTCACCCGTTGCGGTGAGTATAACACCGTGGTTAGGTACAGCGACCAGTTCCAGGGTGAAGAGATGCCCATCGAGTCCATGCAGATGTTCATGTTGATGGAAGACTACAAGTACGGTGACGACATTAAGGTGGAGGTTCCAGAGGAGGTACTCTCTGCACCGGAACTGCCGTTTCCCGTACAGGAGGGGAACCCGGAGGAACCACAGCCAGAGCCAGCCGCAGAGTAACTACGAAGCGTGGTGTCCGTAAGATACCGCCCACAAAAAGCGTGGGCGGTTTTTTTGTTCGCCCGGATTTTTGCCGGTATTGCAGCATAGGATGAGGGATAAAAAGCTGCGAAAGGAAGGCGGGCAATGCAGGAGTATCGCGTCATGGTATCTACGGCCGATGTGTGGTCGCAGCCGGGACCCGGGCCGGATCGGGAGCGCCTTACCCAGGCCCTTTGTGGGGACCGTGTACGAACAAAGCGGGTTGAGAAGGGTTGGGTACTGGGGCAGGTGCAGGACGGTTATTGGGGCTGGCTGGCGCGTGCCGAACTGGAACCTGCCCCAGAGAAAGAGGAGAGACAGGTGGTGGTGGCAGAGGCGGTGGTCCAGGTTCCTCTACTTTTCTCTGGGGGGACCGCCACTGAGTCACCAATCCGGCTTTATCTGGGTACGCGTCTTACAGTCATTGATGAGCACCCAGGCTCCTTTGTCGTGCGGCTTCCAGGGGGCAGCTTAGGGCAGTTGCCAGCAGGTGTGGTGCACAGGCCGACAGAAAACAAGGCAACTGAGGTCCTAAAATACGCTCTGTGTCTTAAAGGGTCGCCATACCTCTGGGGGGGGATGACCTGTGACGGCATTGACTGTTCCGGTTTGGTACACATGGCCTATCGGACTGCCGGTATCCTCCTGCCACGGGATGCAGACCAGCAGTACGCCTATGGCTGGAGAGTTGAGAGTTCCCTGGTGCCGGGTGATTTGGTATTCTTTGCCACTACTGAGCCGGGGTTTCCGGCCCACGTGGGTCATTACCTGGGTGAGGATAGGTTCTTACATGCCTCGAGCCGCCTCGGTGGGGTGGTGGTCACGTCCCTTAATGCTCCCTTTTACCGTGAGTGCTTATTAGGGGCTCGCCGGGTCCTGACTGCGCAAGCAGGATTTGGCTTTCGACAAGGCGAAGAACAAGGAGCATGGGAAAACACTCCTTGAGGAGCGATGATTGTGCCTTACCGATTGCTAGCTCTAGATTTGGATAACACCCTTCTCAATGCTCAGGGCGAGATTTCTCCTGGCAACCGCAGGGCCATTCAGGCGGCGCAAGCCAAAGGTGTGGCGGTAACGCTAGCCACCGGGCGTATGTATCGTTCGGCCCGGGTTTTTGCCCAGGACCTGGGTGTAGTGATACCATTGATAACCTACAACGGGGCACTAATCAAGGATAATGCCGGGCATATTTACTTAGACCGGCCGGTACCTTTATCGGCTGCCGCTATGGCACTTCAGGTTGCCCGCGAGCACGATATTCATGTTAATCTTTTTGTCCGAGACGAGCTCTATACGGACAGAGAGGATGATTGGACTGAGCGCTACCGCCGTTTCAGCAGAGTGGAGCCACATTTGGTTAGGCGCTTAGAAGACTACTTAACCGAACCGCCAAACAAGGTTCTTTTCATGGGCCACCCAGAGGAAATCAGCCGGGTGCGCCCGGTGCTGGCTGAACGGTTAGGAGATAGTGCTCGCCTTACCACTTCTAGTCCTCGTTTTATCGAGATTATCCATCCTCAGGTATCCAAACGGAGTGGTCTGGAGTACCTGCTGGACACTCTAGGGATTCGGGCTGAGGAGATGGTTGTTGTGGGGGATAACTACAACGCCCTGGAGAT
>JAAYHG010000273.1 GCA_012735455.1 Bacillota bacterium | reverse complement strand
TTTTCGCCCCCATCAAGAACAGCAACAAGGCTACGCCTACACTGATGGTGTTACCAACCCATTTAGAAAAACGGCTCGCCAGGCCACTGAATCCAAGAAAAAAGCCCAGCGCCAGGGCTAGGATCATGCTATGCAAAAGGTATTCCCTCCCGGATTATAACCTACAACCTGTCTTATTCGCGACAGGTAGCGATATTCCTGCCAAGCAAAAACCGCCGGAGCTTCTTCAGGCCTCACGTGCCAGGCAAGATCCCAGTAACTCCAGTACCATTTTTCTGGCCTCGATAATATCAAAGGGTTTCCTCAGTACCGCTACTACCCCTGGTTCCAATCTATCCGCGCAGGGGATTTCATCGTCGCAAAAGGCGGTCATAAGAATAGCAATCAGGCGTGGATGAAGCCGCCTCGCTTGGCGCAGGAGGGAAATTCCATCGCCGTCAGGTAGTCTGTAGTCCAACAGAAGCAGGTGCGGGCAGTTGGCTTTAAGAATGGTTAGGGCCTCACGCTGACTGCCCACAGTGGTTACCAATAGGCCGACCTCCCGGAAGAGTTCCTGGAAAAGGCTGCGCACACCTGATTGGTCATCCACTACGAGAAGCTGCATCATTGGTACCCCCTTAGGCGAAAAGAGTCCGCAGAAGTGTGAAAAGGACCCTAATTCTACTTCGTTACCCAAGGGGCAAATCCTTTTCTGTTTTCACTTATCCTTATGAAAATATCGGCAAAGGGTGAGGGTGAGCTGTTTCCTCACCCTCTGCCACCGTTGCCACTACTTTTGGTTACAGCTCGTAAGTCTGACTGCGTTCGCCGCTGTTCCCCGCCAGATCGGTCACCACCAAACGTATGGTGTGGCGGCCCTTAAGACTGCCAAGATCCACAGAGGCAAAACTGCCATCCGCGTTTCCGCGGGTAAAGGCAACCAGTTTGTCATCCACATAAACCCTAATGTAGGCGTCGCGCTCCACAGCACCCGGGCCACCGCTCAAAGTAACCGTAGTACCTGTGCGCACCACTATGGGCTGCCCCTCCTGGTTAGGCAGATAGGGCAACAGAACCACCGGGGGTACAGTGTCCACACCGTAGAAACGGTACTGTTCATCCGGGTCAAGCCGATTACCTTGCAGATCCTTTACCCCGTCCAGGGTCAGGTAGTAGCGTTGATCTTCCAGCGAATACGAAGCCGGGAGATGGAGCCAAACCCAAAGGCGAGCCGGATCATACTCAGCCTTGATGGGACGCAGCAGGGGGCCGCTGCTGGAGCCAACCCGGATGTAATAATTATCCTCATCTGAAGCAGTATCAGCATCGAGCGGTCCGTTGAGTACCACCTTCACCCGTTGGCTATTAGCGGCTACAACTTCCTCCACCTCTGGCATATCTGTTAGTTCGTCAAACTCGATGGTTTGCCGCCGCCAATCAAGGACCTGGGGCGGATTATCCCGGTCACGGGCCCAGATCTCAACCCGGTAGCTGGTGTCCGCCTTGAAGCTGCGGTTGGAGCGCACCAAGACAACCTTGTCGTAGTACTCATAGTCAAAGCTGTAGCCTGTGAGTTCCACCTTCACCTCTTGTACAGGCTTGTTAAAGACAAGGCGGAAAGTGCGCGTGTCCACCGCTTGCGCGTCCTCAAGTCTCAACTTGCTGCCACTCTCGAAGCGCGCACGGAAAGTGAGATTGTAGGTGGAAATAGGGCGACCGCTGGCATCAGAGATGGCATTACCCACGCTCAAGGTATAGTCCTCGTCCTCTACAAGGTCCTGGCCTAATTGCAGCAAAACCCGGCGTGGT
>JAAYHG010000024.1 GCA_012735455.1 Bacillota bacterium | reverse complement strand
GGTCAGGCACTGTTCTGTCTGTGGCAACCTGGCTGTTTCCGATCCTTGTAGTTTATGTTCTAGTTCCGGACGGGACCGAAGCGTAATCTGTGTGGTGCAGGAACCAAGGGACGTGGTGGCCCTGGAGAAAACTCGTGAGTTTAAGGGGCTCTACCATGTCTTGGGCGGAGCCATCTCGCCTATGGAGGGCATTGGTCCGGCCGAACTTAGGGTAAAAGAACTCGTTCAGCGCCTGCAATCAGGGGAAGTCAAAGAAGTCATCCTCGCCACGGATCTGAACGTGGAAGGTGAGGTCACAGCCACCTACCTGGCCCGTCTTTTAAAACCGCTGGGGGTTAAGGTGACCAGACTGGCCCATGGTTTGCCGGTGGGCGGAGACCTGGAGTATGCGGACGAAGAGACCCTGGCCAACGCCCTTGAAGGCCGTCGGGAGTTGTAAGAGCGGAGACGCTGTACCGGAGGATGGCTAAGAACCAAGACCCGTTGACAATGCCGCCACGATCCTGCTTGATTCTGGCGGCGATGTATTTACCCAACTAAGACTGGAAATACTCCTGGTAAAGGAAGGAAAACCAGGGGGTATTTTGCTCATGAACGATAACCTGGCCTATGTAAACAACATCCTCAGGGCCATGGTAGAAAAAGCTGCGGCGCTAGTTGGGACGATGTTGGAGCGCACGGCTAGGGCACCGGTAGAAGTATGCCTGCGAGACGATATTGAGAAGGCAAGGGCCGAATGGCAGGCTGCTCAAGAATATTTCGAGATGGTAACACACCCGGAATTAATTGATTTTGCCATCTTTAATCTAGAGGCTGCTAGGCGTCGTTACAGCTACCTTCTAAAACAGGCCCGGCTGAGCGAGATAGCTTCAGGGGTGAGCTAGTCATATTTCGGTTCTCCCGGTCGTATAATTTGTTAGACAAGTTATGCGGCCCAAGCCGCCGAGGGAGGGGTCAGTGTGGACCTCAATATCAACATTATTATTGCATACGCCTTTGGGCTGTTCTTACTATATCTCGTGGCGCGTCTACTCTTGGTACCCATCAAGATCGTGCTACGGCTCTTGTACAACGGTCTTATCGGTGGCGTGATTCTCTACTTAGTTAACCTGGTGGGTGGCTTCTTTGGCCTATTTATTGCCATCAATCCCATCACCGCTTTGATTGCAGGTTTTCTTGGTGTACCGGGCGTAGTACTTCTTATTCTATTGCGCTATCTTCGCGCCTGACCCAGCTTTAACAAACTTTTCTTGACGGTATGTCCGTATTTTGGTATACTTGAATACGGGCACCTGGGAATGGAGTGCTCATACTGTATCACCCAACCCCTGAAAAAAAGGGGTTTTTTGCTTTACGGTTTTGTGCTACCCCCTCAAAAGGTCTTTGCCTTCCCAGGCGGCATACCCAAAGGAGGTGGGTGTAGCAAGCGTGCCGTTCGGGAAGGATGGAAGCAGTGCTACAAAGCGCAGGGAAGGAGGTTACTTATGGCAAAACTTCTTGAGATTCGCTGGCACGGCCGCGGTGGTCAAGGGGCGAAGACAGCGGCACAGTTGCTGGCGGAAGCTGCATCCTCGGTAGGCAAGTACATCCAAGGGTTTCCAGAGTATGGTCCGGAACGAATGGGTGCTCCCGTGCTGGCGTTTACTCGTATCAGCGATGAGCCCATTCGTGTCCACTGTCACGTGACAGAGCCGCAGTACGTGGTGGTTCTGGACCCCTCGCTCTTGCTTCGGGGTGATGTTACCGCTGGTGTGCCTGAAGACGGTATTATCCTTATCAATACCGACCGTAGCCCGACGGAAATGCGCAAAGCCATGAGGCTTACCGGTCGTAAGGTCTTTACTGTTAACGCCAGCCGGATCGCCGAAGAAACAATTGGCCGTCCGATTCCTAACACTCCGCTTATGGGAGCCTTGATTAAGGTAACGGGGCTCATGGCTCTAGGGGATCTTCTGGCGGATACTGAGCAGAGACTAGCCAAGAAGTTTGCTGATCGCCCTCAGATCGTCGAGGGCAACCTGAATGCCGTGCGGCGGGCGTATGAGGAGGTGCAAGGAGAATGAGCAACCTCTTGACATGGAAGGAAGTACCTAAGGGCGCTTTCCTGGAGAAGCCGGGTAACGCAGCAGACTACGAAACAGGCGACTGGCGGTCCATCAAACCCGTGTGGATTGCCGAAAACTGCATTCAATGCTTCCGTTGCTGGGTGTACTGCCCAGATGCAGCCATTATGACCAAGGACAAGAAAATGATCGGTATTGATTACAAGCACTGCAAGGGCTGCGGTATTTGTGCCAACGAGTGCCCGGCCAAACCCAAAGCCCTGGAGATGATAAACGAAAGCGACAGCGGTGATAATTAACACGAAGGGAGGAGTAAGGAGATGCAGGAAAAGATTGCTTTAACCGGCAACGAGGCAATGGCGTTGGCCATGAAACAGATAAACCCCGATGTTGTCGCCGCCTATCCCATTACGCCGGCGACAGAGATCGTTCAAATTTTCTCCGACTATGTATCTAACGGCCTGGTAAAGACAGAGTTCGTGACGGTGGAAAGTGAGCACTCCGCCATGAGCGCTACTCTCGGTGCCTCTGCCAGTGGTGTCCGGGCCATGACTGCTACCTCCTCCCAGGGGCTGGCCTTCATGTGGGAGGTACTGTACATTGCTGCTTCTTACCAGCTCCCAATTGTAATGCCAGTGGTAAACCGTGCCTTAAGTGGTCCTATTAACATTCACGGTGACCATAGCGACACCATGGGAGCTCGTGACTCAGGCTGGCTACAGATATACTCAGAGAATACCCAAGAGGCCTACGACAACCTAATTCAGGCCGTTCGTATTGCTGAGCATCCGGATGTTCTTCTTCCCACCATGGTGATGATGGACGGTTTTATCATCAGCCATGCCATGGAGAATCTGGAAATCCTATCTGACCAGGACGTGCAGAAGTTTGTCGGTGAGTTTAAGCATCACCGTCCGGCCCTCCTGGATCTGGATAATCCCATAACCGTTGGTCCCCTGGCGCTGTATGACTACTACATGGAGTTCAAGCGTCAGCAAGCCGAGGCCATGCGGACCTGCAAACCAGTTATCTTGCAGGTGGCACAAGAGTACGCGGAACTCACCGGCCGCAAGTATGGACTTTATGAAGGTTACAAACTGGATGACGCTGACCTTGCTATTGTAGTGCTTTCTTCCACTGCTGGAACTGCGAAAGTTGTGGTGGACGAACTGCGTGAACAGGGTGTCAAAGCTGGCTTGCTAAAACTAAGGGTGTTCCGACCCTTCCCTTATGAGGAATTGGCGCAGGCTTTGTCGGGGCGCAAGGCTATTGCAGTGTTGGACCGTGCCGACGGTTTCTCCGCCTTCGGCGGCGCCTTGTTCAATGAGATTCGTTCTGCCATGTATGATGTAAAGGATCGCCCGCTTATTGTTGACTACATCTTTGGTCTAGGCGGTCGCGATGTGAACTTGGACCACATTCGTAAGGTCTACGCTGACCTAGCTGAAATAGCCAAGACGGGCCAGGCAGCTCAGCTTGTGAGTTACCTGGGCGTACGGGAATAGGAGGTGGTACCAAATGGCTAACCTGAAACAGCTTTCTCAGCAGGAAGAGTTCTTTACACCGGGTCATCGTATGTGTGCTGGCTGTGTAGCACCGGTGGTGGTGCGGCAGGTTTCCATGGCGGCCGGAGATACTCCGGTGGTTATCGCCAACGCCACGGGCTGCCTGGAAGTGGCAAGTACCATTTTCCCGTACACAGCCTGGCGGGCACCCTGGATCCACAATGCCTTCGAAAATGCCTCTGCCACCTTGAGCGGAGTGGAGACTGCCTATAGGGCCCTTAAGAAACAGGGCAAGATCGACAAAAAGGTGAAGTTTATCGCCTTCGGTGGCGACGGTGGTACCTACGATATTGGTTTCCAGTCGCTGTCCGGGGCCATGGAACGCGGACATGACATTGTCTACATCTGCTATGATAACGGTGCTTACATGAACACCGGCATCCAGCGTTCTAGCGCCACACCCCAGTTTGCTGATACCACCACCAGTCCGGCCGGTTCAGTGATACCTGGCAAGATCCAGTGGCGTAAAGACCTTACCGCTATTATGGCCGCTCACAATGTGCCCTATGTTGCCCAGGTTGCCCCTAGCCATTTCAACGATCTGATCACTAAGGTGCAGAAGGCCATTGCTGTGGACGGCCCTGCCTTTATCAACGCCATGGCTCCCTGTCCGCGTGGCTGGCGCTACGATACCCGTGAGGGTATTGAAATGACCCGCCTGGCCGTGGAGACCTGCTACTGGCCCCTTTATGAGGTAGAGGACGGCCAGTGGAAGCTTACCTATAAACCGAGGGAGAAGAAGCCCCTCACCGAATGGATCAAGAAGCAGGGGCGCTTCCGTCACCTGTTCACCGACGAAAACAAGGAACTCCTAGAGCAGTTCCAGCAGCGCGTTGATGAGGAGTGGGAGAAGCTGCTGCGCCGTTGCGGTGAAATGTAGATAGAGGAGAGCGCTCATATAGACCTGATCTAGCTTTGTCAGAGGCTTCCGAGAGTGCCTAAAGTACCACTAAGTACGCTGCACTCTTCTCGGGAGCCTTTTCCTTGCAATATTTGTTTTTGAACGCTAAGCTAGAGAGTAGTTGCTGTTGCGCAGGTGGAGCAATATCCTGTACATTCGTCAGAGGGGAAGGTATAATAGGTGCAAAGACAGAGGAAGGCACCCCTTTGGGCGGCGTTATTAGATCATGTTCAAAGCCAGTATGATTCTTTTCATGTGCCCGGTCACAAAGGTGGTGCGGGGATTCCGCCAGAGCTCTTGACGGCTTGGGGTCGGTCCGTTTTCTCGTTCGATTTAACAGAACTGCCTGATTTGGACAACCTCCATGCTCCGGAGGGTGCTATCTTACAGGCGGAGACGCTGGCAGCGGAGCTTTATAGGGCACGGGCTACCTTTTTTCTTGTGGGCGGTACCAGTTCCGGTCTTGTGGCGGCGCTGCTTTCCAGCACCCGACCTGGCGATAAGGTGCTGATCCCACGCCATGCTCACCGTGCTGTGCTTTCGGCCTGTATTCTAGGTGATCTTAACCCGGTTTTCTATTCGGTTAGGGTGAACAAGGAGTGGGGCCTGCCCGGGGGTTGGGATGAGGCAAATGCCGAGCTTCTCATACGGCAAAACCCATCAGCGCGAGCCCTGGTCCTGGTTCACCCTACGTACCATGGCCTAGTGGGTCAAACACGAAGGCTGATTGCTGCAGCCCATGCTGCCGGACTTACCGTTATTGCCGATGAGGCCCATGGCCCCCATTTCTATTTCCATGAGGGGCTGCCAGAAGGTGCCCTCGAGCTGGGTGCGGACCTGGTTGCTCAGAGCGTGCATAAGCTCTTGGGTTCCCTTACTCAGAGTTCCTGGCTGCACCTGGCGGGGCCCGTACCGGAACCAAGCCGGGTACGGGAGGGGCTGCGCTGGCTTGAGAGTTCTAGCCCGTCCTACCTGCTGCTGGCCTCTTTAGATCTTGCCCGGCGTCAGGCAGCCCTGACAGGGCATGGTGATTGGGAACAGACCCTTGAGCTAGCCCGTGGACTTCGTGAGGGCATTGGTCGCGTGGACGGAATCCAGTGCTTAGATGCACGTGCGTGGCCTGGGGTTACAGCCCAGGACCCCACGAAGCTTACCCTAAATGTGCGCTCCCTGGGCTTGAGTGGTAGGGAGGCTGCAGCCTTCTTGCGCGAGACCCATGGTATTCAAGTGGAATTAGCAGATGCCTATAATCTCCTTTTTGTTCTTACTCCTGCCGATAGTCTGGTCAAAGGGCAGCGCCTCCTGGATGCTTTGACGGATCTAGTGTGTTACCAGGGAGGCAGTAGGTGCCCTCTAGCCTTGGACCTGCCAGACCTTCCGGAGCCGCGTGTCCGGCTTTCGCCGCGCTCAGCTGTGTTTGCAGCTAAGAGAAAGTTGGCGTTGGAGGTGGCCTGTGGTCGGGTAGCGGCCCAAGCTGTGGTGCCGTACCCGCCGGGCGTTCCCCTCCTTTGGCCGGGAGAGGAGATCGGGCCCGAAGTTGTTGAGGTGGTAAAGGCCTACTATCGAGCCGGGATCCAGATACAGGGACTGGAGTTCAGGGCAGCCGAACACCTGGTTGCCGTTGTGGAGGAATAATCATGTTTATTACTGTAGAAGGGATTGACGGCTGCGGTAAGAGCACACAGCTCAGGTTGTTGGCTGCCTTTCTCGAACAGAGAGGTATAGAGGCTGTACTGACTCGTGAGCCAGGGGGAACAAAGCTGGGCGAGAGGGTGCGCCAGTTGCTACTTACACCTACCCAGGACCCCATGACCCAAACAGCCGAACTGCTGCTATACGCCGCTGCCAGAGCCGAACTGGTGGCTAAGGTGATCCGACCGGCCTTGGCCCGCGATAAGGTGGTACTCTGTGATCGTTTCAGTGATTCCACCGTAGCTTATCAGGTGTGGGGGAGAGGTCTTGATGCTGCTTGGGTGGAGACCGTTCTCCTGGGTGCCACAGGTGGCCTTAAGCCGGATCTTACCCTACTGTTTGATCTTCCACCGGAGTTGGCTCTTAAGCGCAGCGCCCGGACCGACCGCTTGGAGCAGGAGGGTGTGGAGTTTTTTACGCGGGTACGGAATGGG
>JAAYHG010000272.1 GCA_012735455.1 Bacillota bacterium | reverse complement strand
TCTCGGCTCTTCGGCTGAACCGACATAATAGCCTCCTGATAATCCGGTTCACCTTGCTGACGCCAGAACTCTACCAATTCTTCTACTTCACCATCGGAAATGAAGGCACCTTGAACACGTTGTGGCTTGCTAGCACCAACTGGGAAAAAGAGCATGTCACCGCGCCCTAGGAGCTTCTCAGCTCCATTCATGTCCAGTATAGTCCGCGAGTCAGTTTGCGAGGAGACGGCAAAAGATAACCGCGAGGGAATGTTTGCTTTAATGAGGCCAGTGATCACATCAACAGAAGGCCGCTGCGTAGCTACTACCAGGTGCAGACCGGCGGCTCGCGCCATCTGCGCTAAGCGACATATTGCTTCTTCCACCTCAGCTGGCGAAACCATCATCAGGTCTGCTAGTTCATCAATCACGATTACAATATAAGGTAGTGCACTGCTTGAGGGCCTACCTTCGTTATAACGTGCTATGTCGCGCACCCCAGCAGAAGCAAACAGACTGTAACGGTTTTCCATTTCAGTGACAGCCCAATTAAGAACTCCTGCTGTTTTCTTAACATCTGTAACCACAGGTGCAATAAGGTGCGGGACGCCATTGTAACCGGTGAGCTCCACCATCTTGGGATCTACGAGGAGCAACTTGACTTGAGCCGGGGTGGCCTTAAAAAGAATGCTGCTGATGAGTGCGTTGATACACACGCTCTTGCCGGAACCGGTAGCCCCAGCTATTAAGAGGTGTGGCATTTTTGCCAGGTCCGCATAAACCGGCGCACCACTAACATCTTTTCCTAGGGCAATAGTTAGCGGTGACGTGGCCCGAGAGAAAGCAGCTGTATCAATGACCTCTCTTAAATACACAGGGGTAATCTCCTTATTGGGCACCTCAATCCCTATGGCGGCTTTACCGGGAATCGGAGCCTCAATGCGCACATCAGTGGCTGCTAGGCTCAGGGCGATATCATCTGCCAGCGAAACAATACGACTCACCTTGGTACCAGGAGCAGGATGAATTTCATAGCGGGTAATAGCCGGACCGCGACTAACCTCGGTTACCTTTGCCCCAATGCCAAAGTTCGCCAGTGTTTCCTCAAGCAGGCGAACATTCTCAGCAATATCCTTCTCTAAGCGATAGTTCTTAAGTTTAACTGGCTTTTTCAGTAGTGTAATCGGAGGCATTTGATAAGACCCTACCGTTTGCGGAATCTCGAGTTGTACCCCTGCTGCGGGTGCTTCTGACGCAGTTTTCACCCAGGGGGCCGCAGACGCCAGATTCACATTTGGCAAATCGCTGGGCGGTCTCTGTTCAGCCCTAGGCTCAGGCCCCCCCAGGGCCACTGACGCTACATCCGTACTCCTACCTCCTGCGGCAACCTGTTCCCGGCCACGCACAGTTAGGACGGCACGCAAGGCAACTGCCAGACTAGTAAGAAAACGTTCTTCAACAAGGACTATGCCGATAAAGGCAGCGGCAACAATCATAATCCAACCACCAATCCCACCGAACATGCCGACCATGGCAGTCGCCAGCATTTGACCAATGGCGCCTCCACCACTCTTGTAAGCCTCATGGGCGGGAAACAAAAGTTGTAGGGCCGTGAGCAATGACAAGAACTCCACCAGTAAGCCAATAGCCATTCGCGAGTGCACATGCTTACCCGCAATAGCAGCAATGGCTGTTCCTAAGGTTAGCAGCGGCAGCACGTAGGCCCCACAGCCAAAAAGCGTTAATAAGACCCGATGCAAAAACCCTCCGACCACACCTGCACGATCGGTAAACAGGCTTACCAGGACAAGGAGCGAGGCAGCCACAATCACAATGCCGCCCACCAAAGGAAGCTGCTGTTCAGACTTCATACTAGTTCTGCGTTCACGCCGCGGCATTGGTTCACCTCCTTGAGCCACCAAGCCGGTCTTGCCTGGTCTCTGGCACTACTTCTACAATCAAACCCTGGAATCCTCTAAAAGTCATCTAGCACCATATGGGCCACATTGTTCGCGTGGTCGATTACGCGGCCAAGGTTACTAATCACATCCAGATAAATCACTCCTGCCCCAGGCATACATATACCTTCGTTTAAGCGCTTGATGTGCTTGTCCCTATACGCCTGCTGCATCTCGTCGGCATCCTTCTCCCACGCTACCACTTTGCGCGCCAACTCAAGGTCATGGTTCCTCAAGGCTTCGATGCATCCTGCCAAGCAATCAGTCGTTAGTTTATACAGAACCTTAAGATCAGCCACGGCTTCCGGCGAAAAAACTCTGCTGCGGTCCAACTTAGTAGTAACCAGCCGTGCCAATTCACAGGCGTGATCGCCTACGCGTTCCAGATCATTGACCGCGTGCAGAAGCCCGGTGAGCCGACGTGAGGCATCTGGGCCAAGGCCTTGCTGGGAAAGGGTTGCCAAGAAACTGGTAATCTCCATTTCCAGCTCATCAATAACTTCTTCTTTTTGTTCTACCAACTCTGCTCGCCTGCAGTCTTCTTGAAAGAGGCAGGCAACAGCGTCCTCGAGACTATCCTTTGCCAACTCACCCATCCGTACAATTTCTTTGGTTACCTGTCCTAGGGCAATGTTGCCCGGTAGCCTGGTTACCTCACGATTATCTATATACTTGAGACCACGTTCCAAGACCAGTTCCTCGCCTGGCAGCAGGTGCTTAACCAATCTCTCCAGATGCTCTAAAAAAGGGATGAAGATAATGGTGTTTATGACGTTAAACAGCGTGTGTGCATTTGCCACCTGATGGTTCAAGCTCACGCTCGTTAACCGTATCAAATTCTGAAACTGATCCAGGAAAGGTAAGAATAACAACACCCCTGTAACGTTGAAAAGAAAATGAACCAATGCTGCACGTCTGGCGTTGAGTGAAGTCCCTACACTGGCCAGCATGGCCGTGGCCGTTGTTCCAATGTTACTCCCCAGTACGAGGCCAACCGCAGCAGGTAGATCCAGCAAACCTGCTCCTGCTAAAGCAATAACCATACCTGTAGTTGCACTGCTCGATTGGATTATCCCCGTTACGACCATTCCAACAAGAACAGCCAAAAACGGCTTATAGCTCATTGAGGTCATAAGCCCAAGGAAAAAAGAGTTATCCCGTAAGGGATACAAATAAGTAGACATGGTCTCCATGCCCAAAAAAAGAAGGCCAAAGCCAAGCACAACCTGCCCTAAGTCTCTCCATTGAGCTCCGCGGGAAAAGAAGAAAAGGACAAACCCTAGCCCAATAGCCGGCAGCGCCAGCGCCCCTAGATCTAGGGCCACTACCTGCGCAGTAACGGTGGTTCCAATGTTTGCACCTAGAATAACACCAACTGCCTGTCGGAGGGTTAGGAGACCGGCATCGACAAATCCGACCAGCATCACTGTTGTAGCACTACTACTTTGGATAATAGCGGTAACTCCGAGACCGACCAAGATACCCTTAAGCGGAGAATTCGTCAGAACCTCAAGGATACGCCGTAGCCGCTTCCCTGCAGCTTTCTGCAATCCTTCTCCCATAATGTGAATACCATACAGGAAAAGGCCGAGTCCACCGAACACTCCCAAGAAAATTTCCAGGGTACGAACCTCCTCTCAAATTACCCCCCAGCCTATTATAGCAACAAAAAAAGATGGGTGGTAGGGGTAACCACCACATCTGGGCGAAAGTTTATTTCGTTTCAAAACTGACAATTGATCCAGGAAAGAGAGATGGATCCAAGAAGTCATTAGGATTGGTACTTAGCACTCGTACTAGCTTGGCCTGCTCACCTTCTCTTTCCACCAACACCTTTCGCCCGCGTAAGATTGTCTCTTCGTACTGGGGCTGAAAACTGTCTAAGCCCTCGAGAACAACCTCCATCGGCATAGGGGTATATAAAATCATTGTACCGGCCCCTTCGTTCTGTTGCGTTGGGCAATTAGTTCATTAAGTTTGTCTAATGCTTCGCCAATACCGCCTACTGCATCCACGAGACCGGATTCTACAGCCTCACGGCCTACCAAGACTGTGCCTATGTCCCGGGCCAGTTCGCCCGTGCGGAACATCAGCTCCCTAAACTTCTCCTCCGATATAGAAGAATGCTCAGTAACAAATCGCACTACCCGGTCTTGCATCTTGTCCAGGTACTCATAGGTCTGCGGCACACCGATAACAAGTCCGTTTAGCCGTATGGGGTGTACCGTCATAGTCGCCGTTTCCGCAATGAAAGAGTAGTTAGCGCTCACCGCTATTGGAACACCAATGCTGTGCCCCCCACCGAGAACCAAAGACACCGTGGGTTTGCTCATACTGACGATCATCTCAGCAATAGCAAGCCCTGCCTCCACATCTCCGCCAACGGTATTCAATATGACCAAGAGGCCATTGATTCTCGGGTTTTGTTCAATAGCCACCAGTTGGGGAATAATGTGTTCATACTTGGTAGTCTTGTTCTGTGGCGGCAGAACCAGGTGTCCTTCTATTTGTCCAACAATTGTCATACAGTGGATGCTGCTGTCCGGCTGCTCGGGCAAGGTCATCTGTCCCAGCTCTTGGATGTTTCCAGCCGAGGTGCCGCTGGGTTGCACAGGTTGCGCCCCTGGGCTCCCCGGTGTCTGGGGTTGCACCTGTGGTCCCGGTGGCGGAACAATGGTAGGGCTTGGTTGCGGCGATCCCTGCTTAGGAAAGATGGTGGAAAACACCTTTCATCCTCCCTGACTCTTTTCGGCATTAATAATACCTTGACCTAGTATGAGGTAAAGAACGACCAAGTATACCCATCGGGGGCAGAAACAGCAGGA
>JAAYHG010000271.1 GCA_012735455.1 Bacillota bacterium | reverse complement strand
GTGGTAGACCTCGTCACAGAGAACCCAAAAACCCTTGTCTTCCGCCCAACTCAGGATGGTTCTGAGATCTGGTTCGCTGATCACTGCACCGGTGGGGTTGTGAGGCACATTTAGAACGAGGAGTTTGGTTTTATCGTCAATGAGTGTTTCGAGGTGCTGCAGGTTAGGACGGAAAACTTCTTCATGTTTAAGTTCCCAGCGCTTTATGTTTGCGCCCCGTGCCTCAGCCACTGAAAAGAGTACTTGGTAAGCAGGGTATTGGACTATAACGGAGTCGCCAGGTTCTACCAGGATATTCGCTAGCAGAAAATCGGCTTCCATGGCGCCAGTGGTTACCAAGACGTTCTGGGCCGCGGCCCCTGGATAGTAATTGGCAATCAGTTCTCGCAGGGCGTCGGAACCCAGGGTGGGGTTATAAGAGAGGCGTACATCAAGGAGCTTTTCCGCAGGGGTGCCGGTAAGCTCCAGCAGCTCTTTGATTGAAAAGGGCATGGCGTCCGTTTCGGCTAGGTTGTAACGGGCCGCAAGCTCGTGGGTGTTAAGCCAGTGTTCTACTTGAAACGGGGCTAGCTTCACGCTGTGTTCCTCCTTCCAAGGACTGCAACAAATCCTTGATCTACGCTGGACCGGGCAACTGATATTAGTCTACCTAGTCTGATTGCGTGTTCATTCATTATAGTTCCCCTTACTACCGTAATTTCCTACTGCTTTTTCCGATGAATGAGGTTGCGTGGGGAAAAGACGCAAGACAGAAAGCGGATCCTTAGGCGCGGATCCGCCTTCTGAACAGATTGCCAAGTAGACTTGGCTATCCAAGCGTCATTTGTCAAGAGGCTCGTTCCCAGAGCAATAGGAGTTGAGTGTGTGTGGACCCAATTAGGGCTGCAAGCCCCGCCCTTTGAGCAATTTCAGCCTCGGTGACCACATAAAGATCCAACAGGGGACGGGAAGGCACAGCCGTGGGCTCCACGATACGTTTGTACTCCGCAAGCAACTGCGCGTCGAACCACTTGGCCAGTGAACTGAGCGCAGGGGAGTTTTGACTTACCCTGAGGACAATGCTCATATTGGGGTTTGGTTTCGCCTCTGCAGCCGAGTTGGTGAATAGGTAGCCCGCCGTAATACGATCGTCCACACTCCCCAGATAGCTCACCAACTGTTTTGCCAAAAAATAGCGTAAGTGAGTGAAGGAGCTGGGGCACCCTCCGCGCAGGCGCTCAGGAATCTCTGTGCTAGGGCAGCCCAATTTGCTGGCAGAGTAGGCTCAGGCATCCGATAGCATCCGCCGGACCAGGTGAATGTCGGGCTGGAGCACAGAAGCGGACATGCTCTGTCCTCTCCTTAAGGGATTTAAATGAAAACGCCTTGTTGTTCGAGAGCCCTAACCACCCTTTGTATCGCGATGACGTAGGCTGCAGTTCTAAGGGGGATGTTTTGCTCTTTAGCCAAATTCCAGATGTCGTCAAAGGCCTGGTGCATAACCCCAGTCAGCTTGCCGTTGACAGTGTCGATATCCCAGTAGAGGCACTGCTGGTTTTGGACCCACTCAAAGTAGGAGACGATCACGCCACCGGCGTTGGCCAGGATATCCGGGACAACGGTGATGCCTCGTTGCCGCAGGATCTTATCAGCATCCGGCGTAACAGGAGCGTTGGCCGCCTCCACGATGATGCTGGCCTTTATGTTGTTAGCGTTGGCGGTGGTGATTTGGTTTTCAAGGGCTGCAGGGATGAGGATGTCTACGTCTGCTTCCAGGAGTTCCTCGTTGGAGATGGGTTTTGCGTCAGGGTAGCCAGCCAACAGGTGGTTGGGGGATGTCTTAACATATTCAAAGAGAGCTGGAATGTCAAGACCATCCTCTTTGTAGAAACCACCGCTCACGTCGCTGACAGCCACAATTTTGCAGCCTGCCTCGGCAAGGTAGAGAGCAGTATAGCTGCCATTATTGCCAAAGCCCTGGACTGCTATCTTCATCTGAGTGGGGTCTTTGCCGAGCCACTCTAGTAGGCGCAGTGTTATTACGGCTACGCCCTTGCCGGTGGCTTCTTTCCGTCCCAGGGACCCCCCGAGTTCGATTGGCTTACCGGTAACAATTCCGCGTACATCGGTGCCGGCCAATTCATTAGCCTTGGCCACGATCCAGCCCATTGTTTCAGCAGAGGTGTTAACATCGGGAGCAGGAATGTCGATCTGGGGCCCAATCACAGGCATGATAGCACTGATGAAGCTTCGGGTTATGGCCTTGAGTTCGCGCTTGGTATAGTTGCGCGGTTCGATGGAGATGCCGCCCTTGGCTCCACCGTAAGGGATGTTTACGGCCGCACACTTCCAAGTCATGAGGGCAGCCAGGCCCCTTACTTCGTCCATGTTTACACTGGGGTGAAAGCGAATTCCGCCCTTGAATGGTCCGCGGGCGTTTGAGTGCTGGACCCGAAAACCAGAGATAGCCTCAAAACTACCATCTTCTCTAACCAGCGGAATCTGCACTGCGATTTCACGCTGTGGGTTTTCCAGGAGCTTCATCATACCAGCATCCAGCTTTAAGTGAGCGGCTGCCTCCTGGAAAAAGTGTTGGGTAGCGGCTGCTAGACTGGGTAACTCCGGTGTGGTTTGTTTGGATACCATTTGACTCGTCACCTCCGTCTCTAGTGTAAAGGAGAAGCCAGTAAAAATACATAAAAGGGTATCCGTAAATATTAAAATACCATAAAAAAGTACAAATCTAGCTTCCTGTATCCGATAATACATAGCCCACCCCAGGCTGGGTATGAAGAAGCTTTGGTTCGCAAGGATCATCTTCCAGCTTTTGTCGCAGGCGTGAGATGTATACGCGGAGGTATGCTACTTCATCGCGGTACTCGCTTCCCCAAACTTTGGAAAGGATTTCCGAATGCAGGAGGACACGACCTTTGTTAGCGGCTAGATAGTACAGGAGTTTATATTCTGTGGGGGTGAGGTTGATTTTCTTGCCTCCTAGGGTTACGCGGCGACGAGCGGGGTTTACAGTGAGTGGCCCTACTCTAAGGAGCGATGTCACGAGCTTTTCTTTTCCTTTAGCGCGCCGCAGGATGGCAGCAACGCGGCACAGAAGTTCTTTGGGGCTAAATGGCTTGGTGATGTAATCATCGGCCCCTACGGCAAAGCCACGAAGTTTGTCTTGTTCTTGCACTTTGGCACTTAAGATAATAATCGGGACATCCGAGAACTCGCGTATATCTCGGCAAACAGCAAGGCCATCTTTGGCCGAACCTAGCATGATATCCAGCACAACCAAGTCTGGTTGTTCCAAAGCAACGGTTTTGACTGCTTCCTCTGCGTCTGGCACCATTATAACCCGGTATTCTGGTTCCAGGTTCACCCGGAGGAGTCTTAAGATGGGTTGCTCGTCGTCCACTACAAGAATGGTATCTTTTTTCACTCCGGCCTAACCTCCACATCATGGTCTTGGTGAAGGGGCAGGGAGAAGTAGAAGGTGCTGCCCATGCCCAGGGTGCTGGTCGCCCAAATGCGTCCACCATGGGCTTCTACTATCTGACGGGCAATGGGAAGGCCTAGTCCAGTGCCGCTAACAGCGCGTTTTGGATTCTTGACCCGGTAAAACTTTTCAAATAGGCGATTCAAATGCTCGGGTTCAATACCTATACCTTGATCGGCGATGCTGACTACCACTTCATCAGCCACCTTTTCACCCCGGACCACAACTAACCCACCATCTGAATACTTAATGGCATTGTCGATAAGGTTACGCACAACCTGCTCACTGCGAGACGGATCGGCGTAAACCAGCTGAATCTCCGGGGAGAAAGCAACGGCCAGGCGGTGCTTAGGGCAGAACACATCTAGTTCATGGACAACTTTTTGACAAAGGTTGCGTAGGAGGACTGGTTCTTTGTTGATTTCAAACTTATTGGCTTCGATCAGGGAGTAGTCGAGGATGGCGGTAACCATGGAGGTGGCGTTGTCCGCCGCGGCCACGATAATCTCTAGAAATTCGCGCTGTGTATCGG
>JAAYHG010000270.1 GCA_012735455.1 Bacillota bacterium | reverse complement strand
GGCCATGATGACAGAAGCTACTTGGGATCACTTGCTGCATGTAGGTACAGGTAACATACCTGTTTGGGGTCATCATGAATCTATGGAACTGGCTGGCCTATGTTTATCCCCTCACGCTTACCACCTTTCTTGCGGTAGAGGCCACAGGCATCTGGTTCGATACCATGCATGCAGGCGGAAACGCGCTCATGGCACTCTTTCTCACCAAGCGCCTCCTGCCCCGGCTGGTGCGTTTTCGTGAGCGCCTGTACTTTGAGGTGGTTCGCGAAGTGAACCTTGATTAAATGAAAGGAGATTGAAACGGTGATGAGAGCAAGAACTAAGCGCCTCAAGTTACCGGTGGTGACTATTGTTTGCCTGGTCCTGGTGCTGGCGTTGGCGGTGCCCACCGGAGCCGCTCCCATCACGGCTGCCGCTCAAGAGGCCGCCGAGCGGGGGGTGGCCTATCTCAAGGGCATGCAGAACCCTGACGGCGGCATGCCTGTGCAGCCGGGGGGCAAGAGTGATGCTCTGGTTACCGCCTGGGTGGCCCTGGCCCTCAGGGCGCAGGGTGAAAACCCTGAGACTCTCTTGAGTTTTCTGCAGGCGGACAAGACCAAATGGGACGCCACCACCGACTACGCCCGCATCGCCCTGGCCGTCCAGGCGGCAGGGGGCGATCCGCACCGGGTCGGAGGACGTGACCTCCCGGCCCTCTTGAAGGCCCGGCAGCGGCCGGACGGCTCCTTTGGTAATGACCAGGAAGAAGGCCTGATAAACGCGCATGTCTGGAGCATCCTGGCCCTGGCGGCCACAGAGGGCGAGATACCCAGGGCCGGTGCCACCCGTGTTTGGCTCCTCAACCAGCAGAATGAAGACGGTGGGTTTGGTTATGCCAGCGGACTGTTGAGCGATGTGGACAATACCGCTGCCGCCATCCAGGCCCTGGTGGTGCTTGGCGAGCGCGGTAAGCCGCTCGCGCGAGCCTTAAACTTTATGCGGCAGGCCAGCGATGACGGCGGGGCCTGGGGTGGTTTTGCCGGCGGGGCGAACGTAGCCACCGCTGCCTGGGGCCTGCAGGCCTTGGCCGCGGCCGGGGAAGACCCACTGAGCTCACCGTGGACCATAGATGGCAAGGGGCCTGTCCAGTATATACTCTCCCTGCAGGAGGACGATGGTTGTTTCGCCTACACTCCAGGTTTGCGCTCTCAACCTGTCTGGATGACGGCCCAGGCCCTGCTCGGCCTCTCGGGGGTTCCTTTTCCGGCAGCCGCTGGTTTCCGCGATGTCCCACCGGGAGATCCAGCGGCCATGGCAGTGCATAAGCTTGTTAGGCGGGGTGCCATTGCCGGCTACAGCGATTTTGCCTTTCATCCTCAAGACAATCTGACTCGTGCCCAATTTGCCAAGGTGCTCTGCTTGGCCCTAACCGATTATACCGCGGCTGAGGCTGCCGGCTTTGAACCGTCTCCCTTCTCCGATGTCCCTGCCTGGGCGGAACCGTATGTAAGTGTAGTTGCAGCCCCCGAGCGAGCCTGGCTCAAGGGTGTTGGCGCAGGACGTTTTGCGCCTGACGAGCCTGTTACCGGAGCCCAAGTGGCTACGGTGCTGCTCAGGGCCAGCGGTAAGGCGAACGCTGTTCCTGTAACAAACCCCTGGTATGCCGGTTACGTTGCTGCCGCTGGTTCGGAGGGGCTTCTCTGGGATGGCTTTGATCCCTTGGCGCCCGCCACTCGAGCCCAGTGCGCCCTGGCTTTAGCCGCTTTGCTAGACTGAGGCGGTAGGCCATATGTGCTGTCTGAACCCCCTGTGGTAGAAGAAGACTACCCAGGGGGTTTGATCTCTTTGGAGCTAAAAACCAAATCTTGATTGGTGCCTGTGATCAAGTATTTGCATGAAAGAGGACCGAAGGCCACTAGAGGAGAATAGTGTTCGTAAATCTGAGTGAGGGGGTCCCACATTGACACTAACCCGGGTGTTTCTTATTCGGCATGGGGAGACAGAGTACAACCGCACGGCCCGAATCCAAGGCCAGCTGGATATAGAACTCTCAGATAAGGGTCGCGCGCAGGCCCGGCTCCTAGGGCAGCGCCTGCGTGCCGAGGGGATAGAAGCTGTCCATGCCAGCGACCTGAGCCGGGCGCGGGAAACAGCGGAGATAGTCTGCCGAGAGGCAGGACTCAGCATCACTGCTTTTCATCCTGACCTGCGCGAGATAGCCTTTGGACGCTGGCAGGGGCACTCTATGGCGGAGGTAGAGAAACTCTACCCCGAGGATGTTGCCCGCTGGCTGCAGGACACAACCACCAACGCACCGCCTGGCGGCGAGTCCTATGTGGCTTTGCAGGAGCGCAGTTGGCGGCGGGTTGAGGCTATTGCTGAGGCACACCCCGGCGAGACAGTAGCGGTGGTGGCCCACGGCGGCGTGGTCAAGTCCGTCCTCTGCAAAGTGCTCGGCATAGACCTGCACCACCGGCGCCGGGTGGTGGTGGATAATGCTTCCTTCAGCATCATTGAGCTCAGTGAACGGGGCTGGCGGGTCAAGACCTTAAACGACACCTCCCACTTAGGCGAACTCGTAAGTGCCATCAGCAAACCCTGGCCTGAGACCTAGCAGGAGAAGAGGAGAATTATCTCTTTATAGCGAAGAATGTCTACAACATGAACATCACGGAGGGTTGCAGGTGAAACGAGGTCGTAGTGTCCGCACGATACTGCTCAATTTGGTTCTCTGCCTTGTAACGGTACTGACCTTGACAGGGGGGTTGGCCCAGGCTGCTCCTTACCAAGAGCTAGACCTCAGCTTTAGTGTCACCAGCCATGAGCCACCCGTGGTAAGTTCCAGCGGGCTTGCAGGAGGGGAGTTCTCCACCGGGGTCAACGAATTTAGCCTTGACTTGAGCGAGAGTGCCGGGAGTACATACGATGATGTCAGCTTTAGGGTTACTATGACGGGGTTGGCGTCCCAGAAAGAGGAGCTAAGACTAGAGCACCTTGACCCGGCTGGCTCCTGGGAGGTACTTGTCCCCGCCGGAACCACTGACCTGGTGTACACCGTAGCGGCAGGCGACCTGGCGGCCCATGGGTCCCTTAGCGAGACTCTGCGTCTTTTCATCGGGGCCGGTTTGCGGGGTCAAACGCTTGCCGTCAAAGTGGCGGCGCTGCGTGCAGGCACCTCCATCCCAGGGGCCGAGGCGGATTATTCCCTTGTCGTTACAGGTCCATCCATAGGCTTGGGGGAGGAAGTGCCTGGAGACAGGACCTTCGGTATAGGCAAAGCTGCGCAGGTGGACCTGG
>JAAYHG010000023.1 GCA_012735455.1 Bacillota bacterium | reverse complement strand
GCTTGCTCATTACCCCGGTGCTGACGGTTTTTTATCCTACGCTGGCGGCCCGCTGGGCCAAGGGAAACAGGGAAGGTTTTCGTTCCTTAGTAGAAGAGGGGTTGGGAATTTGTCTCTTCCTAATGACACCGGTCACCGTGGGAATGGCACTCCTGAGGGTAGATCTGGTGCGTTTTATTTTTGAACGGGGAGCCTTTGATGCAGCGGACACTCAGGCTACGGCTATTGCCACCCTCTACTATGGTCTTGGACTTTTGGCTCTGGCCGGGCGGCAGCACCTGAGCCGAGCTTTTTATGCTATTCAGGACACGGCCACACCCATGCTTACTGGATTTGCGTCCGTCGCGGCCAATGTTGTGCTGAACCTTGTACTGGTGCGCTACATGGCTCACGCTGGCTTGGCCTTAGCTACTGCTATCGCCAACATTATAGGGTGCCTGCTCTTACTCTTTATCCTGCGGCAGCGGTTGGGGGGCCTGGGCGGGCACCGGCTGGTGCGTAGTGCCGTGCAGGTTACGGTATCTGCCACCATTATGGGTGCGGCGGTGTGGGTTTTGCAACGGCTTTTCCCCTGGGAGGAGGGAGGGCAGTTTATAGAGCTTGCAATGCTGCTACCGCTGCCTACAGGTTTGGCCCTGTTTGTTTCTCAGGGGCTGCGGCTCTTTTTCATCATTGGCGTGGGAGCTTTAGTATACTTCTTGTTGTCATGGCTGTGTCGTTTGCCGGAACTGACCCTGGCCACGCAACTGGCATGGTGGGCGGGCAAGCGGGTTTTGCCACCTGCCTGGGCAAAACGGGTACCGCAAAGGGTAAGGAATCGCCTCCGGGCCGTGTTTTTGGAGCGGTAACGTAAGCCAGACAGAGGCGTACTTAGGATAAACTTAAAGGGCACCTGCTTCTTGAGGTGCCCTTTTGCCTACCTTTCTTATTTCGTTTATTGGCCGGAGGCTACAGCCTCCGTTTCTACTGGTATTCTTAAAACCCTTACGTCAGCTTGAGGGGTATGTTCCACTACCTGTATGAAAACACCTTCGTCAATGAGGCTGGCCAGTGCTTTACGAACCGCTACTTCGTCTACCTGCCTAACTTTGCTGTAAATGCTTACGGTTTTATTGAAGGTTACGAAGGGGTGGGTTTGAATGGAATTTGTAACGAAAGTAGTCAGGTCTTCTCGGTCGATGACAGGGCCATCGGCATCGATGTCTAGCTCACGGACTTCCGAGGCGCTTTGGTAGAGTTCGCGGTTTATGAAGTGCGGCAGGCCTACTATGACGATGTTCTTCTTGCAGCGTACCCTGAGTCTAGCCACTACGCTGGAGAAGTGTCCGTCCCCGGTGACGATAACAAAGGTGCCGATGTCTTCCTGATCCAAGTAGGTTCCGTAGATGGCGTCCAGCATGGCGAAGTCGGTATAGTTTTTCACCCGGTCGCGCGATCGATCGGCGGCAGCATCTACCATCTCAATACTCTGGGTGCGCAGGAGGTAGGCTGCTCGCCGTAGCTCCTCTGAACTGGTTAGATCCGCGAAGGCCTTTGCAACTTTTAGCTCTCCATATTCTGAGGCGATATCAATGAGAACCTCTGGTTTCGGTGAGACACCGTATTGATTAGAGGTGGTGAAAAAGAGGTACTCAAAGTCGATAAAGAGAGCCACCTTATGCTCTTTGGCCATAAACGTTAACATCCTTTCCATATTTTTATAAAATGTTCTTCTATAGTGTTGCTCTCGGCAGGC
>JAAYHG010000269.1 GCA_012735455.1 Bacillota bacterium | reverse complement strand
CCTCAGTCCGAGCCTTTTTATATGTATTCGTTCCCAAAAAAACAAAATCCTTCCTTTGGCCAAATGTTAGGCAAAGCAAGGTCTTTGAACCTAAAGGCCAAGAAGAGGCCCCCAAGAGGCACGGACGTTACGTGAATACCTCTTAGGGGCCTGTAAGACGATCGCCCTACGACCGCTCTCCTCTAATCCTGAGCCTCAATCGCAATCACCAAACCGCTCTTGATATGCAGCTCTACTTCCATCCCGATCTCCAACTGCCACAACGTGCTCGCCTTCCCATCCAGGCGCACGCGGACGATGTTGGCTATACGAAGCTCGTGCTGCCTGCCGTCTTCGTTTTCCACTATCAGAGAATTGTTCTCGCCGAACTTAAGCTGCACCAGTTTGCCCTCGAGCTCGTACTCTTCAGGTTCCGGGCTGGTGGCCTCAACCTCCAGCGCTTCATTCTCCAATACGATAAGCTCTACTTCCCAGCCGATACGCAGTACATCCAGGGTAGCCCGTTTGCCATCTAAGATGATGCGGGTATCCTCAGTGACCTTGTAGGTGGCAGTTCTGCCTGCACTGGTGCGCACGGTCAGGGAAGGTTCTCTGCCAAACACCAGGGCTGCTATCTTACCGGAAACCTCTTTTTCCTCTGGTTCCGGCCGGGTAGCCTCAATGCTAAGGGCCTCATTGCCGCTGGCCACCACTTCTACCTCGTCACCAGGCTTCAGGTCTTCCAGCACAGCCCTCTTGTCGTTCAGGCGAATGCTGGTCCTGCTGGTTACGCGGAAGGTGAGTTTTGTCCCCTTTTTGTCTTCTACCGAGATGGTGGGGCGACCATTGGTCACCACAGCAGTAACCCTGCCCTTAATCTCCTGTTCATCCGGCTCGGCTGCAATTTCCAGAGCGACGAGCTCGTTACCTTCCCTGTAGCCTTTCACCGTTACCGCCTGGCCCCGCTTCAAATCACTTAGGAAGACGCTGCGTCCGGCCAGAGTTATCTCCGTGTCTTCATCCACCTGGAAGGTATGCTCCCGGTTCGCATCGGTGCGCACTGTAACGCTGGCATTCAGCCCCAGGGTCAAACCGCTGATGGTGCCCTTGGCCTCCACTTTCTCCTGTTTCACGCTCTCAGCCCGGACATAAACCACCCGGGTCTCACCGGAGCTGGAACGGGAAACTAAGAGACGAACCCGCTGTCCTTCCTTCAGGTCCTCTAGATCAGCCGCCTTTCCGTCAACGTATATATCGCAGTCCTCGTAAACAGTGTACGTTGACGTGCCCTGACTCGTCTCTACCGTTACGTTGGCATAGGCTTCGTCAGCATTGTCCCGGTAGCGTACGCGGACAATGTCTCCCGTAATCACTTGGCGCGTGGATTGGCCTGGTGCCGGTGCCAACCGGCCTATGATCAGTGCGAGAATCTTCGCCATCTGACCACGGTTGAGAAGCCCACGCGGCATCCAGTTACCCATGTCGTCCCCAGTCATAATACCGGCATTGGACACAATCAGGATGTAAACCCTGAGGTTGGCAGGTATCCCGGCCAAATCCTTAAAGCGCAGGTACTTGAGATCAGCATTGTTGTAGTCCCAGTCCGCCTCTCCACCCAGCAAGGCTGCCAGGTAACGGGCCACGTCCAAGCGTGTGGCATTTTGCCCCCGCTGCCACGACCGCAGTTCCTGCCGCGTTACTATCCCTTTTTCCACCGCCACCTGAACGTAGCCCTTAGCCCAGTCCGGCACAGCTCTCAGGTAGTCCTGCTTCAGGTCATCGTCATCGTAAGCCAGGGCCCTATCTTCATACCCCAAGGCACGCACAAGCATGGTGAGCACCTGGGCACTCTCCACGCTGTCATCCGGCGCAAACCGGTCTTCTGAGACCCCTCTGAGAATCCCGGCTGCAGCCATTTGTGCGATGTAGTCCCGGGCCCAGCTTTTTTCAATGTCCTTGAACTTTAACTTAGGAGCCTTCCAGGGGCCGCCCTTCCCTTTCGGAGCCGCCAACACCCCTTGGGGCAGCACCATGGTCACCACCAAGAGAAACGTCAGGCAGACCAGCAAAAACTTTTGTGCTCGCTTCATCTCTTTTCCTCCTCTCCAGTTACTTTGTTGTGCCCTTCCACTAACATAAGTCGCAACCCACCACTATTTTCCGGGGGTATCCCGGATTGGAAAAAGTAACCAAAAAATCCGTGGCCGCCCTGCGTCAAGAAGAGCGTACCACGGACTGTAACTGTCTTCTCTTTGGCTATCTGGTTCTTAGCTCACGGACCCTAGAGCCTGGGTTTTGGGGCTCAAGGCTTTTTGTAGTTGGCATGGAGAAACCGGCATCAGGCAGCAGGCTTTTCTACCACCAAGCTCCCCAGGACCTCAATAGCTTTCTTGAGCTGCACGTCTTCCGCACCCTCACCTGTCAAGCGGCGGTTCAAAGCTGACTCCGTGTTCCCATCCACAATGCCGGTGGCAGGAAGGTCTGCATCCCGCTGCAGGCTCCGCACTGCAGCTGCTGTCTCCGGCCCAAAAATACCGTCTACCTTAGTGATGCTGTAACCCAGGGCTTTGAGCCGCTCTTGCAGCTCGGCCACATCCAGTCCGCCCTTGCCCAGCTGAAGTGAACGCGTCAGGTTGAGGGGCACTAGATTCAGGTGCGGTACCGGAACCACTACATCAGGCGTAATCCCTTCTTCATTGATAGAGCGGCCGCTTGGAGTAAGGTAACGGCCGGTCGTAAGCTTTACTGCACCACCATTGCTTAGAGGAAAGACATCCTGAACGGTGGCCTTGCCAAAGGTCTTTTCTCCTACCAGGACACCGGCCTTACGGTCTTGAATCGCTCCAGCCACAATCTCGGCGGCACTGGCGCTAGCCCCATCTACCAGCACCACCAAAGGCCAGCGCACCTCAGGTAATTCAGAGCTAAAAACCTGGCGTTCCTTAAGCCCGCGCTGCTCCACATAAACCACCGGACCAGCAGGCACAAACTCTCGCGCCACCTCCAGTGCCTGAGTAAGCAGACCACCGGGATTCCCCCTGAGATCTAGGATCATGCCCTTTGCGCCCTGCTTAGACAGCTCCTGCAGAGCACTACGCACCTGCTCACCAGCGTGACTGTTGAAATTAGTGAGCCGTACATAACCAAATCTCTCTGGCAACATTTTACTCTCCACCGGGTTCACCTCAATATGCTCCCGGACAATAGAAAGGTGCAGGGTTTGCCCATCGCGTTCAATGGTGAGCGCCACCTCTGTGCCCTCTGTGCCCCGCATAAGCTGGCTGGCTGTATTTATGCCCATCCCGCGAATATCCTGACCATCCACCTTGATGATACGGTCTCGAGGCCTTACTCCTGCTCGTTCACCCGGAGTGCCCTTGATGGGAGCCACTACCACGATATGACCGTCTTCCTCGGTGATCACGATACCGACCCCACCAAAGGTGCCCCTGGTTACTATCTTAAAGTTCTCTAACTCCTCAACAGTCATATAGGTCGAATAGGGGTCGTCCAGGGAATCTACCAATCCCTGCAAGGCCCCTTCAACAAGAACATCTACTGGCGGCTCTTCCACGAAGGAACCGCGCACTCGGTTCAGGAGCTCAAGAAAAATGGACACACCCGCAGCGCCGCTGTCCCAAGCCCATACAATGCTAGGCACAGGTATAACCGAAACGGTTAAGACAACAGTCATAGCTAATACGAGGAGTGACCACCACTTTTTCCCCCACATAGCCTTCATCTCCAATTGCCAGATCAATAGGTCCCAGTCATAAATATTCTCCCTCGCGCTGCGAAAACCTCCTGAAGGCAAGTTTTTAGCAGGGGCTGACCGAAGGAAACCTGGCAGCCCCAGATCCGCTCTGTCTTTTCACCACGCCGGTAAGAAAGATTCTACAAATCTCTTGCGCCGTACTTTCAAGTTCCCAGCTTTCCTCCTGGAAACAGTGAGGGCCTGCCACAGCCGAGAGACCACCCAAAAAGACACGTGCGGCCAAATACGTATCCACTTGACGCAGGTGTTCTCCCTTTATCCCAGCCGCAATTACGCGGACAACCTTGTCCTCAATCTCTCGCCTGATATCCAACATCAATTGCTTCAGCCGTGGTAAAATAAGTCCCGGGGAACTGGCAAGAATACGCGCCACATCCCTCTGACTTACCATAAAGTGAAGGTGCTGACGCGCCACCGCCAGAAGCTTATCCTCTAGCGATAGTTGCGCCGCCAGCTCCCTTTCCAGGGAGGCCAGATACTCCTCAGTCCCTTTTACAACCGCCTGCTCAAAAATCTCTTCCTTGGAGGAAAAGTACTCATACACCGTTCCCTTGCCTACTCCAGCAGCCCGGGCGATGTCTTCCACCCGGGTCTTTTCATACCCCTCCTGGGCGAAGACTTGCATGGCTGCCTGCATAATGGCCTTGGACTTGTCGCTGGAGTTCGTCACTACCCTGCACCTCCTGTAAACCCTGACCAGAGGATACCGTAGTTGTAAGACCCAAAGCTGCTGCCTTAAGACTGGCTGCTGCCAGGATATAATTGCCCTGCGTGGTGGTAACGTTACTCTTGGCTTGGGCCAGGGCACGCTGCGCTTGCAAGACCTCCAGCCCAGTGGCCGCCCCTACTTTGAGTTTAGCCTGCACTACGCGCAGCGCTTCCTCAGCCTGCTCCACAGCCCGCTCTGCCGGGGCAAGCTGTTCCAGCGCCGCCAGAAGCTGGTTGTAGCTTGAGCGCACACCGGTCTCCACGTTTATTCTTACATCTATCAGTTCCAGTTCTTTGGTCAGGG
>JAAYHG010000268.1 GCA_012735455.1 Bacillota bacterium | reverse complement strand
GCTATTGTGGTGGGTATCTGGTACACCCGGCGTCATCACCTAAACTTTTGGCAGCTGGCGGATATAGCTGCCCCCAGCCTAATCCTAGGCCAGGCCATCGGCCGCTGGGGAAATTTCTTTAATCAAGAAGCCTATGGCTACCCAACCACCCTACCCTGGGCCATGTACATCGCCGGGGAGTGGCGGCATCCCACCTTCCTCTACGAATCCCTCTGGAACTTAGGAGTGTTTGTCTTTCTCATCCTCTGGCGCCGCCGGCCTAAGGTACAGCAGGGCGACATCTTTCTCTATTACCTAATCCTCTACTCCCTTGGGCGGTTTTGGATAGAAGGTCTACGCACCGACAGTCTCATGCTGGGACCTCTTAGGGGCGCTCAGGTGATGAGCCTCTTACTGGCTGGAACAGCCGTTCTTCTTCTCGGGCAGCGGCACCGTGGTCCCCTGCCACCTAGCCCTCCCCCTACCAAGAACGACTAGCAACAGCCCAAGGTGAACCCTAATCATGGCAGGATTTTTGATCGTAACGGCGAAATCGTCAACTTAACCTGCCAAGACAGTTCGAAAGGGAGGATTAGGGAGATTGGACAAGGAAGAACGCGCCATCGTTACAGTAATCGGACAAGACCGTGTGGGCATTATCTCAGGTGTGGCCACTGTCTTGGCCGAACATAACGTTAACATTCTGGATATCAGCCAAACGGTGTTACAGGAGTTCTTCACCATGATGATGGTGGTTGACCTTAAGGGCTGTCGTGTTGACTTCAACCGCCTACAACAAGAGCTGGTTGGAAAAGGCGCCAGTCTTGGGGTACAAGTCCAGCTCCAACACGCGGATATCTTTCGTTACATGCACCGCATTTAGGAGGTCCTGCCATGACAGCACTTTTCTCCTCCAGTGAGGTCCTGGAGACCATCCGTATGGTTCAAGCGGAAAACCTGGATATTCGCACTGTGACCCTAGGCATTAGCCTGCGGGACTGCGCCACCTCAGATCTTAACACGACCTGCCACCGGATCTACGACAAGGTACGGCGCAAGGCAGAACGCTTGGTGCCGGTGGCTGAGGAGATTGAGGCCCGCTTTGGCATTCCCATCGTGAACAAACGCATCGCAGTAACTCCCATTTCCTTGGTGGGCGAGCCCTCAGGGGCAGAAGACTACCTGCCGCTGTCTGAGACACTGGACCGTGCCGCAGCCGAGGTAGGAGTAAACTTTGTTGGCGGTTTTTCCGCTCTGGTACATAAGGGTTTCACCAGTGGAGATCATGCTTTAATTAATTCCCTACCCCAAGCCCTGTCCCAAACAGAGCGTGTTTGCGCCTCAGTCAATGTGGGCACCACCCAGGCTGGGCTCAATATGGACGCCATTCGCACGCTCGGGCTGATCATCAAAGAAACAGCACGCCTCACTGCTCACCAAGGCGGTCTAGGCTGTGCCAAGCTGGTGGTTTTCTGTAACGCTCCAGAGGACAACCCCTTCATGGCCGGCGCATTTCACGGCGTAGGAGAGCCGGAATGCGCCCTCAACGTGGGCGTAAGTGGCCCTGGCGTAGTGCTGGCAGCCATAAGGCAGCATCCCACAGCCGACCTGGGCACCATCGCCACCGTAATAAAAAACACCGCCTTTAAAGTCACCCGCATGGGCGAGCTGGTCGCCCGGGAAGTATCATGTCGGCTGGGTGTACCCTTCGGCATTGTAGATCTTTCCCTGGCACCAACCACTGCCCAGGGCGATAGCGTAGCAGAGATCCTGGAATCCATGGGCTTGGAGCGTTGCGGCGCCTGTGGAACCACTGCTGCTTTGGCTCTCTTGAACGACGCAGTCAAAAAAGGCGGCGCTATGGCCTCCTCTTACGTTGGTGGCTTAAGCGGCGCCTTTATCCCCGTGAGCGAAGACAGCGGTATGATTCGGGCAGTAGAGGAAGGTGCCCTTACCCTTCCGAAGCTGGAAGCCATGACCGCCGTCTGTTCAGTGGGCCTGGATATGTTTGCTGTCCCGGGTGACACTCCGGCAGAGGTGATTTCTGCCCTCATTGCCGACGAAGCTGCAATCGGCATGGTCAACAAGAAGACCACAGCCGTACGGGTCATACCCGCTCCTGGCATGAAACCTGGCGACGTGGTGGAGGTCGGCGGGCTTTTAGGCCGTGCACCGGTAATGCCAGTGAATAACTTCAGCCCCGCCGCGTTCGTAGCCCGTGGCGGGAGGATACCGGCGCCACTCCTTGCCCTTAACAACTAAAGCGATACGGTTTTCCCTAGCCTGGTCCAACACCCGCGCATGGCTTTGTTCCACGCGCGGGTGCCTGTCTTGCTGTGGGCATCCCTAAACCGCTCGCTCTTTGGCCGGAGCCTGCACTTCTTCCTCCGGGAAAAAGCGGAGCAGTGCCTGGCAGCTTAGTATGAAAAGAGTAGTAACAACAAACATGGTGGGAATAGCAACGAAGCTTATCTTCAAGGCAGCCAAAGTAAGAATTCATATCACAACACCCCCTGAATAACCAAAGCCAGCACAAGTCCGCCTGCTACCACTGACCCGATTTGGCCAGCTACGTTGGCTCCAATGGAATGCATAATAAGATAATTGCTTGGATCTTCCTCTAAGGCCATCTTGGCCACCACCCGTCCCGACATAGGAAAGGCAGAGATACCTGCGGCACCAATCATAGGGTTAACCTTTTGTTTCAAGACTAGGTTTAGAAGTTTGGCAAAGATTACTCCGCCCGCCGTGTCAAAGATAAAGGCGGCCAATCCCATGGCCATAACCAACAGGGTATCCAAACGCAGAAAAGAACTAGCCTCCATGGTGGAACCGATGGTGATACCAAGGAGCAGGGTCACCAGATTCGTCAGTTCCTTTTGAGCTGTCTGGGAAAGGCTATCTACTACTCCGGATTCCCGGAGCAAGTTCCCAAACATTAGAAAGCCAATCAAGGCTACGCTTATAGGTGCAACCAAACGAGCCAGCAAGGTCACGACAATCGGGAAGAGAATCCGGGCCTTGCGCGAAACAGGAGGGCCTTCCTCATAGGTCATACGAATACGGCGTTCCGTTGGCGTAGTCAGCCTGCGAATAACAGCAGGCTGGATTATTGGTACCAGAGACATGTAACTGTATGCAGCTACGGACAAAGGCCCCAACAGTTCCGGCGCCAGTTGTGCCCCAACAAAAATGGTTGTCGGTCCGTCTGCCGCTCCGATCATGCCGATAGCGGCCGCTTGAGGAAGACTGAAACCAAGTAGCGTGGCGACAACCATGGTAGCAAAAATACCAAATTGTGCTGCCGCACCGTAAAGCATCATTACCGGTTTTCTCAGCAGTGGTCCAAAGTCAATCATGGCACCAATACCGATAAAAATGAGCACCGGGAAAAGCTCAGTGGTTATCCCAGCTTCAAAAAGAAGGGTCAGCGGACCACGGGGCCCAACAGCAGAAGACAACGGGATGTTTGCCAAAATAGCCCCTAGACCCATGGGCAAGAGCAGTACTGGCTCATAGCGGCACAAACGGGGTACTTGATTCGCCGCTGTTTCCCTAAATTCCTGCTGGAAACTAAGTAGAAAAAGAAAAGGCACCGGTCAGGGGCTGTGTTACTTGGTGTACTTATCAGCAACCTTGGAGGCTCCGTAGGACTGTGGCTTTATCCGCGCCTCGAAACCACTGCCTGTTACCATACCCACGATTTCCCTGATCAGGTCCTTGGTCTCACCCACCCGGCCCACATCCAGGTGGATCTCAATATTGAGATCGCCGTGGCCGCTATCCGCCAGCAGAGCCGTCAAGCGGCTGGCTACGTCTAAGCTGAGAGAAGCTTCATAAAAGATCCGTTGGCGCAGGGAATAAAACTTGCTTTGATAGCGCTTGCTGTAATAGTAACGTCCACCCTTACCTTCACGGTGCACAATAATAGCGCTAACAAAGGTGACCTGGTCCTCCCGCGGCTGGGAATCGGTCCCGATAATGAGGCGGTAGTTCATTTCCGGCTCAGCCGCAACGTACTCCAGTATATCGGTAAACACCTGCCGCAAGGACATGGGCCCCTTGGTTGGGCTCATGAATTCTTTTCGGACCACCTGTTCACCTTCCCTCATTCGCTGTAATAATTTCAATCGCCCGGGTCAAGGCTGCGAATTCCATCAGGCTTATGGTCTCACCGCGCCGCCTGGGGTCAATTCCGGCCCGCATAAGTGCCTCAGATAAAATCTCCCTTCCTAGTTCCGGGCCAAGCGAACCGTTGAGAGAGTTCAGTATGGTCTTACGACGCTGGCCGAAAGAAGCACGCACAATTCGAAATAAGAATGCCGAGTCATTCACCACCACCGGCGGCTCGGCACGAAAACGCAAGCGTACCACTGCCGAGGCGACCTCCGGCGGTGGAAAAAAGGCGCCAGGAGGAACCTTAACCACGAGTTCAGGTTCGGCGTGATACTGAGCCAAGACACTTAGGCTGCCGTAGGCCTTACTTCCAGGATCCGCCGTTAGGCGTTCCGCCACCTCCTGTTGTAGCAGTATTACAGCCAAAGAAGGGGGTGCATCGCTGGTGAGGATCTTCACCAGGATGGGAGTGGAGATATAGTAAGGAACATTGGCTACAATCTTGCGTTCCCCACCTGGCAAGGGAGGTACTAGGCCCCAAAGATAAGCTAGGTCCTGCTTAAGAAAATCGCCCCAAACCAGGTGGACGTTTTTATAGCCCGCCAGTGCTTCGCTGAGAATGGGCTGAAGCCCCTTATCCAACTCCACGGCCACCACGTTGCCTGCGCGCTCAGCCAGTTCTCTCGTAAGGTTCCCGCTCCCCGGACCGATCTCCAGCACGGTGTCTGCCGTTGTGAGCTCAGCCGAAGTGGCAATGCGTTTGAGCAAATTAGGATCGAGTAGGAAGTTTTGTCCCAAGCGCCGTTTAGTGTGAAAACCATGGCGGCGAAGCAAATCTACCGTCCTTGGGATACGCCTCGCCTCCTTTGGCCGTATTGTCTCATTTGTTCTAGTATAACCCTCTCCAGCTGGTAAAATCAACCGTACCAGCCTTTCGTAGCATGCAAAAGGGCAGGGTCTCCGCCCTGCCCGCTCCATTATTCCTTCAGCACATAAACCTTAACTCGACGTCGCCCAAATTCAACTGCTTCCTTATGTGTATCCAAAAATAGGTCAATGCGGTTACCCTTGATGGCACTGCCTGTGTCTCCGGCTAGTGCTATACCGTAACCGTCCACGTAGAGCTTGGTTCCCAGGGGGATTACCCGGGGAGCAACTGCTACAATCCCGCGCCGGGTCGGTAGGCCTAGCGCAGTGAAGCTTCCACCCGTATCTGTAGGACAGTAGGCGGTAGCAACCATGTCTAGTGCCTTGGTAAAACGGTAATCCCGGCCGCCGCGGCTGAGTACACCCACAGTACCCACAGCTACGAGCTCTGTAACAGGTTCTTTTATAACGTTCTCAGCCACAATCTCTTCTTTGACCAACTTGCCGTCCTCACGGATAAGGCGCACCTGCTGCTCTTTGAGGCCGTCTTGCCCTGCCCGTACGATGCGGGTTTCGCCTCGGGGTAAGTCATTATCGTCACGGCGCTGGGTAGTGAATGGCACCACGACTTGTCGGGTCTCCATCTCTTCAATAACACGCACCAGGGTGATTTCCTGACCCGGTTGAATCTCTACCCCTAGTCCTGGCACTACCCGGTCAAGAGGTCCAACTTCGATGCCTAGCTCCTGAAGGGCCTCGCCCACTGTGTCTCTCGCTGTTCGCGCGTCAAAACTGCTACCTGCTGTAACCACCTTAACGGGAACAGCCCGCCGAACTGTTACCGTCATGTAGTCAACCAGTTTCGTGCTGAGCCCTGGTTCTATCAGATCACCCTCCTGGAGCTCCACTCCTTCTTGAGCTAAGAGGTCCTTCACCGTCCCACGCAGAGTACCAACGGTCCGGGTTTCTTCTCCCACTACCAGAGTCAATTCCTTGTGAACACCCACATAACCAACGGCAGCTAATGAAAGAAGAATGGCTACAGCCAGAATTAATTGCGTACTGCGCTTAGACCTTGCTTTATCCGGTCCTAAGGCAGGTGCCATGGACATGAGGGAGCCTCCTTCCTTGGACTGGCCTTGCTCTAGGTGTAAGTGTGCACTAATTCTAACCAATTTCTCAGACAAAGTCAAACCTGTTAAAGGCTGCCTGAACAGGAGGAGCCGAAGTCCTCCTCTAGACTCCGGCTCCCTCTACTCGTGATCGTTGTTTACTTGGCCGTGGAAGATATCTGCCAAATCTGGTTCCGGCGGATGGATACGGACCTGACTCAAAACCTGTGTAACACCACGCGCTCGCGCAGCAGCTTCCTTTGCCGCCTCCAGGGCCACCCGGTCCTCCTCCTGACCTGCCAAGATCACTGTACCTCCAGAGGTCTTGGCACGGATACGTTCGGTATTCACCTGTGGGTCGGCACGCAGTTCTTCCATCACCTCAGCGGCCACATCGCCCTCAGTTATATTCCGGTCGGTGCTCACAGCAATGCCATCGGAAACGCCCCTTATCCCCCCTATACCGCGTGCCACACGAAGAGCTTGTTCCTTTTCAGCTAGCACATCCACTGCACCTGTGATCTGGGCCTCTCCCTCCACAACATCGGCCTTAAGGCCATAGCTTGAAAGGCCGGGATCCTGCTCTAAGCGTGCCTGCAGCTTACGCCTGAGTTCCTCATCTTGACCACTCCGTTCGGCCACGAAACCACCCCCTGAACTCACTTTAAGAGGTAGTATGCCCAAAGTCCGGGTCTCACTGCCACATGGGCTACGTAATACTGACGCCAGCTGCCTTACGGCAAGGCAAAGAGACGCTCGGTGTTGGCTTTGAGCTGCGCCGCAAAAGCGGAGAGGTTGGTGCTGAAAAGGTCGGCCAGCACCTGCGCCACATGAACCACACGGGCCGGCTCGTTGCGTTTACCGCGAAAAGGCTCGGGCGAGAGGTAAGGGCTGTCTGTCTCGCAGAGAAGCCTCTCTGGCGGAATAGTAACCGCCACCTCGCGCACCCGCCTGGCATTCTTAAACGTAACCGGCCCAGCAAAAGAGATGTAGTAGCCCAGTTTAATACACTCCCGGGCCATCTCGCTGCTGCCGGAGAAGCAGTGCATCACTCCAGCACGCTCCCGGGGACCAGCCGCTTGGAGAAGCGCCAGAATATCGGCATGGGACTCACGGTCGTGAATCACCACTGGCAAACCCAAAGCAGCCGCCCGGCTCAACTGTTCGCGCAGGGCAACCTGTTGCAGGGAGCGGTCCGCTATGCCGTTAACGTAGTCCAGGCCAATCTCGCCCCAGGCCACCACCTTCTCGGACTTAGCCAGCTTAGTCAACTCGTCGTAAACAGCGGGCGTCGCCCCCTCCAGGTTCCCAGGGTGAACCCCCACTGCTGCCCAAACACCAGGATACCTCTGGGCCAACTCCACTGCCAAATACGAGGACGGAAGGTCATACCCTGCACAGATAATACCCTCCACGCCAGCTCTGTGCGCCCGCTCCAATACCGCGTCAAGCTCTGTCAAAAGCTGTGGGTCCTGCAGGTGAGCGTGACTATCGATAAGCAATGTATATCCCTACCTTACGCGGGCACCGCTGGCAATATCCCGGTCCACCGTAAGTACCGAGATATTTTCCTCCTCCCCTTCGCCGGGGATGCTGGCTGCAAGGAGCATACCGTTGGACTCCATGCCCATCAGTTTTGCCGGCTTCAGGTTAGCCACTACCACGATCTTTTTCCCCACCAACATTTCCGGTTGATAAGACTTGGCAATACCAGCTAATATCTGGCGGCGTTCCTCGCCAATCGCTACCTCTAGACGCAACAGCTTGCGCGATTTCTCAACTCTTTCCGCCACCAGCACCTCGGCCACTCTAAGTTCTACCTGGCTAAATTGGTCAATGCTAATCTTTTCGCTTGCTTCTTTTGGGGTCACACTTTCACTCACCGTCTTTTTCTCCTCCTTATCGACTTCAATGCGTGGGAACAATGGTGCTCCCCGCCTGGTTTGGACACCTGGAGATAACAAGCCCCACTTGCGGGCCGCCCAACCTTGATCCGCCGCTTTGCCCGGTAGGCCAAGCTGCTCCCAGATAGCCTGGGATGCATGGGTTAAATATGGCACCAACATCACAGCCAGGATGCGCAAAACCTCGGCCAGGTTGTACATTACCGTGGCCAGCCGCTCGCTTTCTCCGTTCTTAACCAGAGTCCAAGGCGCGGCCTCGTCAATATACTTATTGGCCCGCTTCACCAGCTCCCAAATGAACTCTAACGCAACACTTATCTCCAACCGCTCCATGGCTGCCTCAGCCTTGTCGCCCGCCTCGGCCGCCACCCGTTTAAGGTCTCGGTCCAGGTCCTCCTCCTTACCGGGAGCGGGCACCTGCCCCTGGTAGTATTTCCCCATCATAGTCAGGGTACGATATAGCAGGTTACCTAAGTCGTTGGCCAGATCAGAGTTGATCCGCTTAATCAGGGCTTCCTCGGAATAAAGGCCATCGGCACCAAAGGCAATCTCCCGTAACAAGAAGTAGCGGATAGCATCCACCCCGTACTTTTCTACCAGAACCAAGGGGTCCACCACGTTACCCTTGGACTTGGACATCTTGCCGCTGTCTAAGATAAGCCAGCCGTGGCCGAATACCTTTTTCGGCAGTGGGATGTCTAAGGCCATGAGCATCATGGGCCAAATAACCGTATGAAAGCGCACAATCTCTTTACCCACCAGGTGTAGGTCGGCGGGCCAATAGTGCCGGAACTTGCTCTCATCCTCCGATCCATAACCCAGGACAGTAATATAGTTGGAGAGGGCATCGATCCAAACGTATATTACGTGCCCGGGATCGAACGGCACCGGGATACCCCAATCGAAAGTGGTCCTGGAAACTGAGAGATCCTCTAGCCCCTGTTTAACAAAACTGATCATCTCATTCCTTCGCGAGGCAGGCTGGATAAAATCTGGGTTTTCCTCAATGAACTTTAACCAGCGGTCGGCATACTTAGAGAGGCGGAAAAAGTAACTCTCTTCCTTAACCAACTCCACTGGGCGACCACAGTCCGGACAAACATGCTCCTCTCCGGCCTGTCGCTCAGTCCAATGGGTCTCACAGGGCACACAGTACCAGCCTGAGTATTCGGCCTTATAGATGTCGCCCTTGTCGTAAAGGCGCTGGAAGATCTGCTGTACCGCCTTCATGTGGCGCTCATCGGTGGTACGAATAAAATCGTCATAGCTGATATCCAGCGTCTGCCACAGGTGGCGAAACCCGTCTACAATCCTGTCCACGTACTCCTGGGGTGAAACCCCGTGCTGTCGGGCCACACGCTCGATCTTCTGCCCGTGCTCATCTGAGCCGGTAAGAAACATTACGTCATACCCCTGGTGACGCTTAAATCGCGCCAGGGCATCTGCCGCCACGGTGGTGTAAGCGTGCCCGATATGCAGTTTGTCGCTGGGATAATAGATGGGCGTCGTCAAATAAAAGGTCTTTTTCTCCACTTTGATTCCTCCCACTGTTCGTCTATTGCCAGTCTACCCGAGAATGAAAAAACCCCTCACCCCTGAACAGCATCAGGGGCAAGGGGTTTCCTTGCGGTACCACCCTACTTCACGCCTGCCTCGCAGCAGACGCCTCGTGGAGTAAGGTTATTTCCTTACCCCGGCAGGTTAACGGCTGCCTTTCCCTGGCGGGACCGGCGCAACGTACTGGCCCAAAGGTTTTCCGTGCGCAGCTTCGGGGCCATGTTCAGCAGCTTCTTGGGCACCGGCTCGCACCTAGCCCGGCTCTCTTGAGCCCCTCCACCGCCTACTCTTCCCCTGCATTGCCTTGACCTTTTGTCCCACTGTACTAAATAATTTTCAACTTGTCAAGGGCAGCACGCCTAGGCCCTAAGCCCCAAACGGGCGGCCTCAACAGCCTAGGACTTACGGATTTCCAATTAACGACATCAACATGGTCTCTCTTACAACCTATGTCATAAGCACTAGATTTTGTCAAGACTGTTGACTTTAATTGGTATCCCTGGTATACTTTACTTGTAAAAGGTTGTCGAATAGGAGGGAGATGGGAAGAATTATGATTAAATCCACTGGAATCGTCCGCAAGGTGGACGAGCTAGGACGGGTCGTAATTCCTATTGAATTGCGTCGTACACTTGACATAGCAGAACGGGACGCGCTTGAGATTTACGTCGATGCCGACAAGATCATCCTTCGGAAGTACGAACCTGCTTGTGTCTTCTGTGGCAATGCCGAAGACGTAATCACCTTCCGCGGCAAGAACATCTGTCAGTCCTGCTTGAATGCTATGCAGGCCGAGGCTGTTTAGTAAGGACTCAATCTCCTGGTTCCTAGATGCCAGCGCCTCAGGTGCTGGCATCTTCTGCTTGCCGCCTTGCCTTTAGAACAGCATTGTACACTTCACGGCGCCCTATCCCCAGCTGGCGTGCGGCCTCACGTAGGGCATCCTTACGACCGTAGCCCTTTGCTATAAGGGCTTGTACCAAGCGGGCAGGGTCGTCTTCCCTTGCCATCCTGGCTACGGCTGAAGCTCCTCTCACCGGCTGTCCTGCCACCACCAGACAGCTCTCGCCCTTCACCTCGCGATGCGCGTACTCTGCCGCCAGTTCAGCTAAGGTCCCCCTTCGCACCTCTTCGTGCACCTTGGTCAACTCGCGCACCACAGCCGCCCTACGCTCAGGGGCAAGGGCGGACAGGTCCGCCAATGTACGCCCGATACGTTTGGGGGACTCGTAGAAAACAATTGTCTCGGGAGCCTGTAAGGCCGCAGCAAAAAACTCGTCCCGCTGGCGTCCCTGCCGTGGCGGAAAACCCCAAAAAGCGAAACGCTCCGTGGGCAGAGCCGACAGCACCAAAGCCAGGACAAAAGCCGTAGGGCCAGGTACCACTACAGTAGGTAAACCGTGCTCCGCCGCTAACTGAACCAGCTGGGCGCCTGGATCCGAAATACCAGGTAGTCCTGCATCCGTCACCAGAGCCAAATTTTGCCCTGCCTCCAGCCGTTCCCTGGCTTCCTGGGCGGCGCTACGTTCATTGTGTTCGTGGTAACTTTTCAGCGGGGTATGGATGTCATAATGAGCGAGGAGCTTTCTGGTGTGTCGTGTATCCTCGGCCAAAATAAGGTCCACCTCGCGCAAGATACGCAGCGCCCGTAAAGTAATGTCCTCCAGGTTACCGATGGGTGTTCCTACAAGATACAACGTACCACTCATGCACCTTCTCCTTCTCCCTTTAGCAAAGCCGCACAAAAGAGACACTCCGCTCCCTGGCGCTGGCTACCGAAGTGCATAGGGCAAATGTGATAACCCTCGCCATAGAGCCGAGCCAGGTTGGCGTAACCTTCCCCTAAGGTCTGTTGCCGCGCTGGCACAGCCTCTGATTCTGCTACCTTATCTTGCTCTGTCCGCGCTAGATCGTTCTTCAGGTCTCGGACCACAGCTGTCAGGAGCTCAAGTTGCTGTTCCAACCAGGCTAACCTGGTAACAAGCTCTTCCGTCATGGTCTAACTCTCCTTCGCAGGGCTGTATAGTTTAGGCTATGCCAAAAGGGGGGCATATTAAACACCCCCCTTACACCTTACTTATCTAACTAAACAACTCTCTTACCGCAGCGCTGCCTGCAAGGCATCCAGGAAACCTTGGCTGGAGAAGGTGGCACCGCTTACCACGTCCACATCCAGCCTCTGTTCACTCTTGACCTTCTCGGCCATTTGTTTTACAGCCACACCACCAATATCCGGGGTTTCATCTGGTACCTGGTACTTAAGGTCGGTGATCTTGCCGCCCTCCACAGTCACCTCAACTGTAATGTCACCGGCGAAGCCCTCAGCCGTACCCTTGTAGGTTCCATCTGGTACCTGGCTCAGGTCCACTGGGTCAGGAGCACCACCGGTGGCAAACTGGGCTAAGGCATTCTTCAACGCTTGTTTGAAGCCTTCGCTGGTGAAAGTTGCACCGCTTACTGCATCCACATCCAGGTCCTGGCTTTCAATCACACGTTTGATGAGCGTGGGCAGGGCTGGACCACCGATTTCTGGTGTCTCATCAGGGGCAGCAGCCGTAATCTCGGTGATCTTACCACCAGAAACCTTCACCGTAACCTTGACATTGCCAGCAAAGCCTTCGGCTTCACCCTGGTACTCGCCGTCGGGAACTAGGGCCAGGTCAACGGTGGTTTCCTCCTGGGCCATGAACCTCTTCTCAATCTCCCCTGCCATAAGCTTGATGCCCCCAGCTACCGACCGGGTTGAGATGGTGGCACCAGAGATGGCCTGGATATCCTTCCCTACCTGCAGAGAATCATCTGTACTCTTACCCTCAAACTGACTCATGAAAGAGTCTTCGGTGATTCGTGCACCGAGTCCTGGTGTCTCAGAGTGAGCCAAAACACGAAAACCAGTAATCTTGGACTCATTGTTCACGCCTAACATCAGGGTCATGAAGCCGCCAAAGCCTTTTTGCTCGAAAACGGCCACCACGCCCACCTGTTTATCACCATTGAAGCCCTGGTAAAAGACCTTGCCGTCCTCTTCGGTGGTTTCAAACCTTTCCGCCTCAGGCAGCAACTCCTTTAGCGACGCTTCTAGCTTGGCCTGTTCATTCTCGGCAATGATAGTCGCCGTCTGGGCATTAGTAAAAGCCAGTAATCCTGCCGCCACTGCACATAGAAGCATAAGCGTCAGGCCTAGACGCAATGGACTCTGCATTAAGAACTCCTCCCCCTTATTACTCCTTAGCCTGGTTTATATTCGACATAAAATAATCCTTTCCTGCCGTAAAATAAGTGCAATTATTGCTCCTTCTTGCAGTCCTTACAGATACCGGAATTAGATTCAAACTTTAGGCAGCACATAAGACGCCCACACAAACCTGAGATTTTACTAGGGTTCAGGGACAGGTTTTGTTCCTTGGCCATGCGAATAGAGACAGGCTGAAATTCCCCCAGGAAACTGCTGCAACAGCAGGGACGACCGCACGGCCCTAATCCCCCTAGGAGTTTGGCCTCGTCGCGCACGCCGATCTGGCGCAGTTCAATGCGGGTACGAAAAACACTTGCCAAATCCCGCACCAACTCCCGAAAATCCACCCTGCCTTCCGCTGTGAAATAAAAGATTATCTTGGAGTTGTCAAAAGTATACTCCACGTCCACCAGCTTCATGGGAAGGCCATGGCTCGCTATCTTTTCCAGGCAGATCTTCATGGCTTCTTTTTCTTTAGCCTTGTTGACTTTTACTTGCTGGCGGTCTTCGTCTGTTGCCACCCGCATTACAGGCTTTAGCGGTGAGACCACTTCTTCGTCCGGTACCTCGCGCGGCGACATAACTACTTCCCCAAACTCCACCCCGCGCGCTGTTTCCACTATCACATTATCGCCCCGGTTAAGCTCCCGGTCGCCAGGATCGAAGTAATAGGTTTTGCCCGCCTTTTTAAAACGGACACCAACCACACGCTGAATATGCGTTACCTCCTTCCCTTTCTCTCTATATTTAACTCAAGCCGGCCTTTTGGCTCTAAGCTCCACTAGTAGTGCCTCCAAGGCTAACCGCACATTCACATTGGTGCGCCCCATAATTAACCTTTCGGCGCGCCCTATGCTCCATTGGGCATGCAACAGATCTCGGGTAGTGTATAGTTGGCTTACCTCCGCCACCAATCCCTTGGCATCTTCGTTGTACAGAAGATCAAGACCAGCACGCCAAACAATGAGATCCCGGTACCAGGCACTGAGCAGCCTCAATGCCCTTGGTGCATCCGTAGCCAGGACGGCAGCGGCACGAAATACTACTCCCTTGCCCAGGGGCAACTCGGGTGCAAGCACGAGAAACTCTTGGCGCAGATGCCGCACCTGAGGGGTAAGCCAACCTACAGCCTCTTCCAAGTCACCGCCAGTGATGTGAGCAACCAGGTGGGCCCACTC
>JAAYHG010000267.1 GCA_012735455.1 Bacillota bacterium | reverse complement strand
TACTTGAGGGCGATGTGGCGCACCGGTTCCTGCTCCACGTCCGGGTACTCCAGTTTGTCCCTCTCGCGGGCCAAACGGCGCAGCAATGCGTTCACAAAACGCGCGCTCCCAGCATTGCTCACTTCCTTGGCTTGGTCCACTGCTGCCGAACAGGCCACGGCCGGTGGCACCCGGGTAAAAAGGATTTGATAGGCTCCCAAGCGTAACACGGCCCGAATAGCCGGGTCTATTTTCTCTGGGGGTAGCTTGCTCCGCTGCAAGAGTGCCCAGTCTAAAGTATTTCTTGTGCGCACTGCACCATAGACCAATTCCGTTGCCAGAGCCCGTTCTCGGCTCTCTAATCCACTCTTGGCCAACGCTGGTGCAAGTAACAGGTTTGCGTAGGCCCCCTCTTCCTCTACTCGCCGCAGGACAGTCAGGGCCACAGAACGCGCTGTGTTCTTACGCGGCAAACCATACCCTCCTCATATACTGAGCATTACTAGGTTTTTCTTGTGCGGACAAAAAACTTTGTGGGCAGCGCCTGCCAACCCCAGGGCACAAAGACTGCCCGCCCAGAATCGTAATCTACGCCTACAATTCGGCGCTGGCGCACATCCCAATCGGTGGTTACGTATGCCTGTAGCGTGTTCCCTAAGAAGGGCCCAACCAAGTTAGCCATGGCTAAGGCAATAACCACATTCAGCAGTGTAAAGCGTCCGCTGGCCAGGAGCAAAGCCAAAAAGATCGCCGAGGAGACAAAGTTGGCAGCCGCAATAGTCGTTCCACAACGCTTGTGCACGGCCAGTTCTTTTTCCCCGGCAACCAGTCGACCATAACCCACGCGCGCCGCCTCTTCTACCACTCGTGGATCAGCAGCACCATGGATGTAAAAGCCATCCTCTGCTGCATGACCGGAGAGCCGTTGCGGCCCGTACCACTCTTCAATTACGTTTATGGTAGCATGCTCCAGGGCATGGTTTTGGCGCAGGTTGCGATTTAGGGCAATGTGAAAGAGCTCTCCTGGTACTGTAATTAAACTCCACAATGAGCGCAGGGTAAAACCAAAGGGTACCAGCAGGAGATTCAAGAGAAATACCGCAAGCAGCGGCAAGAAAAGCCAGGGGAAGAATACCACTAAGAAGAGAAAGAACAAAAATAGCGGCACCTAGGCCACCCCCTCCGGTTTAGGGCCACCGGCCAAGAATGACTCCACCGCCTGCCGTACTCGCGCGAGATCCACACAGGTGTCAACACAGGGTCCGTTGGGTCGTTCGTTCAAGACTCCAATTGCTGGCAGGGGATAAACATCCTGCAGACCGCTGCTCAAGTCACGTTCACACGCCACCGCCACCACGGCCCGAGGGCGGAGTTTCTTAACCTTCTTGCGCGCCAGGGTACCGCCTGTTACCACTGCCAGATTAACCCCTAACTCCCGGGCCATAAGAATAAGATCCTTGACCTGACAGCGCCCACACAGGTGACAGTTGTTCACATTGGCAGTAATCTTGTACTGGCAGCCGGAATACTGCAGACAGTGTGGTGCTAAAATCAGGATGCGATTTGGATCCAAAGCCAGAGAGCGCGTTTTGACCAAGCTGTTGTTGATCTCGATAAATGACCGCTCCAGCTTCTCCTTGGCGATGTGAAAAACGCGACCCAAGTACATAACAAGTGGCAAGAGGCGGGTAATAAGTATGTTAACTGGACGTTCCAAGAATGGAATGGGACGTTGCCAGAGGATTATCAACACTACTCCCAGTACTCCTAAGAAGGCCATGGCAATGAAAAGAAGAAAAAACAGTCCTAAACCAAAAAGGAGTAGCCGGGTTAGGTCGTCGAGCCCGTGAAAGGAAACATGCCACAACCCAACGGCAACGGCAGTTAGTACGACAAGAAAGCTAAGGGCAATCCCTAGAATAAGCCGTTTGCGCGCAAACACATCTCTCCCCTCCCTCTTAACAGGGTACTTCTTGACCCCAGAGATCGCCTGGCTGCACCTGGTAACCATTGGCAAAAGCCTGAGCCGTCATGGAACGCTTGCCAGCCGGTTGTACCTCCTCCAAAAGAAGCCCACCTAAACCAGTTCCCACTAGGATTCCAGGTAAATTCTTGACGGCCAGCACCTGTCCAGGTGCGCCAGAGGCCGCTTCTTGGGGTCGCGCCCGCCACACCTTAAGCGCTTTTCCATCCACGTAGGTCATTGCTCCTGGGGCGGGGTTGAGAGCCCGCACTTGGTTAGCCAACTCCCGTGCCGGCCGGGTAAAATCAAGCACCTCATCACTCTTAGTAAGCGGGGGGGCATAAGTGGCAGCATCGTGATCTTGCGGCAGACGGGGCGCTTTCCCCGCAGCAAGAGCCTGAATCGTCCGTACCAACAACGCAGCGCCGCGCTCCGCTAAACGCCGGGCTAAAGTACCAGCGGTATCGTCTTCCATTATCTCCTCTTTTTCCTGCAGGATGATATCCCCGCTATCTAGTGCCTCTGCCATGTGCATAGTTGTTACCCCAGTGATCTTGTCACCGTTCATAATGGCGCGCTGAATGGGTGCCGCCCCTCTGAGTCTTGGCAACAATGAAGCATGGACATTAATACAACCGAGTCTGGGGAGATTCAAAAGATCCAGGGGCAAAATCTGCCCGAAAGCCACCACAACAATAAGATCCAATTCCAGTTCAGCCAGCTGCCTAATAAACTCCGGCTCGCGGACACGTTTTGGTTGCACAAGCGGCAGTTCGAGTTCGGTGGCCCTTTCTTTAACTGGCGAAGGCAACAGATGACGTCCCCGACCGCGTGGCCTATCTGGTTGGGTAACTACAGCCACTGGAGTAAAGTCGGCGGCAACCAGCGCATTGAGGGAAGGGACCGCGAAATCCGGCGTACCCATAAAAACAACGCGCATGGTAACTTACCCTTCTTCCCCATTATTTTGAGCTGGCCGTAGGTTTTTGGCCTTGTCAACGAAAAGCACCCCATCGAGGTGATCCAGCTCATGTTGAAAAGCACGTGCCAGGAGTCCTTCACCCTTCAGCTCACGCAGCCTCCCTTTTCCATCCATGGCCCGCACAGTTACCTTGGCACTACGAACCACGTCACCCACCAATCCAGGCAGGCTAAGACACCCTTCTACTCCCTCCGCTTCTCCCTCGGCTGACACTATCTCTGGATTTACGAGCTCAATTAGGCCCTCGCCTACGTCAATTACTACCACCCGCTGCAAGACGCCCAATTGGGGGGCGGCTAAACCAACACCTTCGGCGTCATACATCGCCTGGGCCATGGCTGCCAGGAGTTGCCGAGTCTTGCCATCCACGCAAGAAACGGGCTCGGCCTTCCCGCGCAGTACAGGAT
>JAAYHG010000266.1 GCA_012735455.1 Bacillota bacterium | reverse complement strand
GGCCGGATGGAGCCCTGTACCGATCAGGGACGCGCCCGTACGGCAGCCTACAGGGGCTACTGGAGGCGCGGGACGAATTGGTTCCTATGTATCGAGCGCGGCTCGATGTATTGGCTCGCGAGCTGGCCGCGGCCGTCAATGCCCAGCATGAGGCCGGGAGTGGGCTGGCAGGATCCACAGGGGTACCTTTCTTCTTCCCTCCAAACGATGTTAACGCAGGGAATATTAGGGTAAACCCGGCCATCTTAGGAGATCTGAGTCTTATTGCGGCTGCCGCAGGCCAAGGCGGTGGCGTTACCCCGCCCCCGGGGGATGGTTCTAACGCCTTGGCAATCAGCCAGATTCGCAACCTCCTGCAGGTGGATTCCAATGGAGATGGTACAAAAGATGCCACCTTAAGCGATTATTATAACGCCCTGGTGGCAGAGTTAGGGGTACAGGGCCAGGAAGCCAGTCGCATGGTGGATAACCAAGAGCTTTTGGTTGCCCAGTTGGACAATCGTCGCATGGCTGTCTCCGGAGTCTCCCTGGATGAAGAGGTGGCTAACATGGTACGCTTCCAGCAGGCATATAATGCCGCCGCTCGCGTGATTTCCGCTGTGGATGAGATGCTGGAGACACTAATTAACCGAACTGGTGTAGTGGGGAGGTAGGAAGGTGCGCATCACCAATAGCATGCTGAGTGCTACGTTTATGCGCGACCTTAACCAAAATCTGCGCAACCTGGCACGGAAGCAGCACCAACTAGCAACCGGCCGTCTTATTAGTCGCCCTTCTGATGACCCGGTGGGGATAGTGCACAGCCTGAGGCTACGTTCCGAGTTGGCTGATATTGAACGGTACGGAAAGAATGTAGACCACGCCCTTGCCTGGCTTAGCACCACAGAAACCGGGCTTTCTCAGACATGTGAACTCCTGCAGCGCGCCCGTGAATTGGCCGTGTACGGTGCCAATAGCACCCTGCCGCAGGAGTCTCTGGATGCCCTGGCCAAGGAAGTAGACCAGCTGCTGGAACAGATGGTGCAAGTGGCTAATACCAGCTATGCAGGCCAGCACGTCTTTGCCGGTACCAACACCAAGACACCGCCTTTTACAGCAACTGGTGATTACCAAGGTAATGGCCAAGCAAAAGAGACAGAGGTTGGTGCGGGGCTCAATTTCGCTTACAATCTGGATGGCGAAACGGTGTTTAAACAGCCTGACGCATTTAAGGCCTTGCAGGATCTGCGCGCCCACCTGTTAAGTGGTGATACAGGGCAAATCTCTGGAAGCGACATTGGTGCCATTGAGGGCAGCATTGATCACGTCCTATCCCTCTTGGCTGAGGTGGGGGCACGTGTCAACCGGTTAGAGTTGACCAAGGCCAGGCTAGAGCAGGCCAATATTGACTTTACCAGCCTGCTTTCCAAGGTTGAGGATGTGGACGTTGCTGCTGCCATAATGGAGCTTATGAACCATGAGCATGTCTACCAGGTGGCGCTGGCCACCGGGGCGCGTATCATTCAGCCTAGTTTGGTGGATTTCTTGCGCTAGTGAAGAGAGGAGACAGGAAAGCCCGGGAGCTATAGTGCACCGCGGGCTTAGTTCTTTTCTGGGGAGGAGGCTAAAGGGTGCTTTGTCCAACGGAACGCTTTGGTGTCCTGGAAGTAAAGAGTGAGGACCTGATTGACTTTCCCAAAGGGTTGCCGGGTTTCCCTGAGCTAACCCGTTATTTTCTTGTGCCAGTGGCAGAGAACCCGGTTTTCACTTGGCTGCAGGCAGTGGATGATCCGGCCGTGGCCTTCTTGCTGACCAATCCCTTCCTGTTCTTTCCCGGTTATGAGGTGCGAGTGTCGCCTGCCGAGGAGGAACTCCTGGGAGCAAAGTCGCCTGAGGACGTTGCCGTTTACGTCATACTGCGGGTGCCGGCAGGGGGCGGCACTAGGGACATAACCGCCAATCTCCTGGCCCCGGTGTTGATCCACCAGCGCCAAAGGCGGGGATGCCAGGTGGTCATGGAGGGTGCGCACTATCGGATCCGTGAACCCCTCTTTGGCGAGAAAGGGGGGCGTAGCGGTGCTGATTCTCAGCCGTAAGGTAGGGCAGAGCATCAGGATAGGGGAAAACATCGTCGTTACCGTTCTAGAGTGGAAAGACGGCCAGGTCTCCCTGGGCATCACCGCCCCGCGCCATATTGCCATTCACCGCAGTGAGATCTTTGCCGGCATTGAGCGGGAGAACCGAATGGCTGCAACTTCTGCTGCCTTAGACTTGACGACCCTTCCCAGGCCCTGATTTACTCTGGGTACCTTAGACGTGTCTACTTATCTTAAACGATGTTTCTTTTTCTACTCTGAGCTCTCTTCAGATTTTCAGTTGCAGCCCTTATTTCGGCCAGAAGGGCCCCTAGGTTAGACCCGTCCTTTCCGTAATGAATCTGTCAACTAATCTGTTCAGCCAGGTTGACATGCCTTGGTTTAAGTTAGCTCTCCTAGTTGACGTCCTTTAACACCGGTGGTAGAGTAAAGGATTGCTGGCGGTGGAGAACCCGGCCAGCGCGCACGCCAGTGTGTTCACCAGCGTCAATAACCACGCGGCCGTTGACGATTACATAGGGAATTCCTTGCGGGTATTGGTGTGGTTTGTCGAAGGTAGCCATGTCAATCACCTCTTCGGGATCAAACACAGTAATATCGGCTACCATCCCTTCTTTAAGGAGGCCCCTATCGGCCAACCCGAGGCGATTGGCGGGAGCGGAAGTCATCTTGCGGACGGCTTCTTCTAAAGTAAGCACGCCCTGTTCCCGGGCATACAG
>JAAYHG010000265.1 GCA_012735455.1 Bacillota bacterium | reverse complement strand
GGCCAGGACCCCGTCCCTTCTGTCGGTATTACGTGATGCCGGGGTTGTGGATGCAGGTGGCCAGGGTTTGGTGTTCATCCTGGAAGGGGCGTTGGCGGCCCTTCAGGGGAAAGAGTACCAACAAGAAACCTCTTCTCCCCAGCCGGTAAAGGAAATCCCTGCTCAGGACGAGGTAGAACCAGGTCAGCTTGCCTATGGTTATTGCACCGAGGCCCTTCTGCGTGGTGCAGCCTTGGATCCGGATTCTATCCGTCAAACGCTTAGTGTATATGGTGATAGTCTTCTGGTGGTAGGGGACGCGGGTTTGGCGAAGGTGCATATCCACACCAACCAACCCGGCAGGGTGTTGGAAGAGCTTCTCCAACTTGGAACCCTGCACGATATAAAAATAGATAACATGCTTGATCAGCACCGGACGACCTTAGTTGCAGAAACACCTTCTCAGCCTAAGCCCGAGAAGGCCCTGGGTGTAGTAGCTGTGGCTATGGGGGATGGTCTTAAGGTGGCCTTGGAGGGTTTGGGAGTCGATGTAGTCGTCAGCGGTGGACAAACCATGAATCCCAGCACCGAGGAACTTCTAGCTGCTGTTGAGTCAGTCATGGCATCATCTGTGCTCATCCTTCCCAACAACAAGAACGTGATTCTGGCAGCACAACAGGTAGCCGAACTGACTACGAAGCAGGTAGCGGTGATTCCGACAAAAAGCGTACCTCAGGGTATAGCAGCATTAGTGGCCTTTAACCCTGAACTCGGGCTGGAGGAGAACGCTGCTGCCATGACTACGGCCAGCCAAAGCGTGAAGACGGGAGAGATTACGTATGCTGTCCGTTCAACCCAGGTAAACGGGTGCGAGATTCAATCCGGCGATATCCTAGGGCTAATTGACGGCAAGCTCGTCACCACAGGCCGTGAGGTAGAAGCTGTAGCTTTGGATGTCTTGGATCAGATGGTGGAGCCGGACAATGAGTTGATAACGGTATTCACCGGAGAAGAAATAGAAGACGAGCAGGCAGTGGCTTTAGCCACCAAGATTAGTCAACAATTCACCGATTGTGAGGTGGAGTTTCACCGGGGCGGCCAGCCTCTCTACTACTACATTCTAGCGGTAGAGTAAGAGGGGTCCACTTACTGCAGGTAATCTGCTCCGTGGCTGGCACTTATACGAGGGTGAAGGGCGGCGTTGAGACCGCTGGCTACCACTCGAGCTGTGTCACTGATAAGGGCATCGATTTCCTTGGGTGTGATGAAGAGATCCTCCCAGTACTCGGGCAGCAGTTCTGCTACCAATTGCTGACGTTCGCGGGGCCCAAAAGCGCGCTCCAGATTGGCATTGCCATTATCTTTCTGGGTCAAGGTCTTCAGCAAGAAATCCAGTGCATCATTGGCCAGGGTGGAGGCATGAATCACCGTGGGTACGCCCACGGCAATTACCCGTACACCAAGGGTCTGTTCTGTGAGGCCGACACGCTTGTTACCGACACCGGAGCCGGGGTGAATACCGCTGTCGCTCAACTGTATGGTGGAACAGACACGCTCCAGGCTGCGAGCGGCCAGAGCATCAATGGCGATCACCAGGTCCGGCTTGATGCGTTCAACGACACCTCGAACCACCTCTTCCGTTTCAATCCCTGTGAGTCCTAACACGCCTGGCGCCAGGGCCGCCACTGAACGCAATCCACCCTGTAACTCCTGCGGCGCGTACTCAAAGAGGTGGCGAGTTACCATAAGCCTGTCGACCACTCTTGGGCCCAGGGCATCCGGGGTGGCGTTCCAATTGCCGAGGCCAATGACCAAGATAGTGGCATCCTCAGGAAGCCCCGCTAGCTCACCGATTTCCGCTGTAAGCACCTGGGCGGCTTCGTTAGCCACCACGCGGCTGCCGCGCCGAAGCTCTGGGACTTCAATTGTAATATAAGTGCCGGGCGCCTTGCCTAGGCGCTGTGCCGCCTCTGGCGATAGGACCTTGACTCTAGTAACACGGGTGTGTTTAGTGGTATGTGAGGTGGTTTGTACCCCATCTAGTTCCGCCTGGGCGCGTTTCATTACTTCTGCCTTGGCTTCTCTTAATAGGGCTTCCCGTGCTTCCAGGGCCAAATCAGTACGGATGGGGCCGCGAGGGTAGAGAGACATGAAAAAACCTCCTCTTGCTCTTGCTTTGGTAGTCGAATACGCCAAACAGAGTTGTTTTCTCGGAGTTTGCGCTGCTTTGGAGGTTAATATTCGTTATCGATGCCGGCACAGGATTATCCTGGATGTCGGCATTTCAGTTTGGGCTGGCCACCATTTGGTAGCCGCTAACACTATTGAGGTGTTGGTTAAGAAGGTGACAAGGCCTCGGTTGGCGAAAAGGTTAATGGCGGCCGGGGAAGGCCGCCATTGGGAGAGGAGAAACCGGAGGAAAGAGCTTATGGGGGAGAAGTGAAAACCGTTTCCGCTTATAAATATGGCCAAACATTCTCTCGTCTATACATTAATTTAAAGGAAAAATATTACAGTGGCAAGGGTGAGGCTGATGAAGCGCGGGGATTTTTCTGGTATCGATCCGGGTACAAGAATGGCTGCGCTGGGCGCGGTGGGTGCGATAACACTAAGTGAGCGGGAATTTCGTCTTCTGGTGGATTCTCTTTCCGATGGCGTGCTGCTCACTGATGCTGCTGGCATTGTGCTCATGGCTAATCGCAACTGGGAAAAAAATCAGTGGTATCGACAGACGCAAGATTGAGGGACGCAATGTCCGGATCTTGGTACGAGAGGGCTATTACTCTCACTCGGCGGTGGCCCAGGCTTTAAGTGAAGGTCAAACCATAGCCACCTTGGTGCGTTTTAAGAACGGAGCAGAGGTCCTGGCTACTACCATCCCTGTGCGGGCAGAAGGCAGAATCAAGATGGTGATCTGCAGTATCCAAGACGTGGCGGAATTGGAAGTAGGATATATGGCCTGGGAAAACAGCCGCTATCTCAAAGAACGTCTGCCGGTTGAATTGCGGGATATTCCGGAACTCAAGAACCTGGTGGCCCACAGTGCCGCTATGCAATCAGTGTTGCGCACGCTGCTTCAGGTGGCCAAGGTTGACTCTACTGTACTACTCACTGGGGAATCAGGTACCGGAAAGACGCTTTTGGCACGTTTATTGCATTCTTTGAGTCCCCGTTCCGGTCGGGGTCAGTTCTTGGCCGTGAACTGCGCGGCTGTACCCAGCACCCTCCTTGAATCCGAACTCTTTGGTTACGAAGGAGGCGCCTTTACCGGTGCTCGCAGGGAGGGAAAGGTCGGGCTTGTTGAGGCAGCACAGGGTGGCACCCTGCTTTTAGATGAGATTGCCGAGCTCCCTTTGGAACTTCAAGCCAAGCTCTTGGAGGTACTGCAGTCTAAGACCTATGTGCGCGTGGGTTCAACGCGTGTCCGCTTCAGTGACGTGCGTTTTGTTTGTGCAACCAACCGTAACCTTGAGGAGATGGTGCAGCAGGGCCGTTTCCGTGAGGACCTCTACTGGCGAATAAATGTGCTGCCAGTGTATGTGCCGCCCCTGCGTGAACGACGCGAAGATATTCCTTTCCTTGCACGGCAGTGCTTAGACCGTGCTAACAAGCGCTACAACTTAGACAAGAAGTTGGCCTGGGATGCCTTGGACTGTCTACAGGC
>JAAYHG010000264.1 GCA_012735455.1 Bacillota bacterium | reverse complement strand
GCACAGTCTCTATGTCGAAGCCCTCTTTCTTGGCCGCGAGTTCAGACAACCCTGTTTTACCTGCCTTGATATCGAAGAGCTTTACCACTGTGGTCCCGAGGACGCCGCGGAGAAAGTCACCCTCGCCCTCTCTGCCGTCCAGGTTAAGGGCGGCGACCCTCCCCATCTTATTGGCGGTGGAGCCCATGGGTATCCAGGCGGGTTTTCCAGTCACCAGGTGGATGTTTTCGGCGCAATCGCCCACGGCATAGACGTCGGGAATGTTCGTCTCCATGTTCTCGTTGACCTTAATGGCTCGGGTGGGACCAAGTTCTACCCCGGCTTCTTGGGCCAGCCTGGTGTTGGGTTGCACGCCAGTCGCCCACACGGCGAGGTCGCACGGAATCTCCTGGGTGGGGGTAACAGCGGCTCGGAGATTGCCTTTTTCATCGGCCACGAACGAGGTGATTTTGTCCCCGGTAATGACTCTGAGGCCGTTCTCTTCCAGGTGTTTCTGGACCAGGATGGCCATTTCGTAGTCAAAGCCGGGCAGGACTTGATCGAGAAGCTCTACCAGCGTTGTTTTTACCCCACGCAGGACCAGGTTCTCTGCCACCTCTAGGCCGATGAATCCGCCACCTACCACCACGGCCTCGCGTACGTTACCTTTGTCCAGCTGAGCTCGAATGGCGTCAGCGTCAACAACTTCGCGCACGGTGTACACCTGGGGTAAATCAATCCCGGGTACCGGAGGTATAAAGGGTACGGCACCTGTGGCGAACACCAGCTTGTCATAAGCGAAGACTTTGATTTTTCCGCTGGTGTTATCCTTTACTGTGACCTCTTTGGCTGTGGTATCAACCTTGAGGGCTTCATGTTGAATGAGGACGTCTATACCTAACCAGGCCTTCAGCTGCTCAGGTGTCTTTACCACGACCTCTTCCCGTTTTTTGATAACCTCACCGATATAGTACGGGAGGCCGCAGCCTGCATAGGATACGTCCTTTCCTTTCTCGAGAACGGTCACCGACCAATCGGGATTTTCCCGCTTTGCTTTGGCGGCCGTCTTCATACCTGCTGCCACGCCGCCGATAACAACCAGTTTCTTGGACATCTTTGTTGCTCCCTTCTCAAATAGAATAGGGTGGAACTCATTAGAGCCTTAGGTCAGGTCATCGCCTTCCGAACACAGGACGCGTACGATGCGAGCTGCTTCTTGGCTGACCACCCGATAAACCACCTCGGATCCGTTTCGTTCCCCGTGGATTATGCCCTGGTTCCGCAGCAGGGCTAGATGTTGGGAAACCGTAGATTGGGGAAGACCGAGACACTCTTGCATGTGACGCACGTTGCAGCTTCTCTCCAAGAGATTGGTCACTATGCAAAGGCGGATTGGATGTGCCAGGGCTTTAAGGAGTGCAGCCTTTTTTTCGTAGTGTCGCAGTCGGTCTTCTGTAAGCAATTATCAGCCCCCCTTATACGTATCGTAATATCCGAATATCACAATATAACAATACACATGTCTGCCTATCCTTGTCAAGAGAGAGAAGCAGCGGATTAACTCCGGGAAATATGCAAGCAGGGCAGCTTCAATTTGAGCTGCCCTGCTGCAGTGGGAAGGGATTTATGAATGTGGCTGGGACAAATCTGTTTTCTAGGATTCTCCGGTAGCAAGAAGCTGCGGCTTTTGTTGCTTATCGTTGTTCATGCAATAGAGCTCTTCAAACTCAATTCTTTTCTGGCTCAAAAATTGTAGCAAGCTCTCCGGGTTGGTTCTGTCTATCCTGGCCGCTAGGCCGCAACTGGAGCTTATTTCTCGCGGCACGGGGATGAGTTGGAAGGTAAGGGCTGATTCCTTAAACACGCTGTCGAATCTAAGGGCGGCGTAGGTGGTAGGGAAGGTGAGTACGAGGTAGGTGCTATTCTCCTCCATGCTGTTCACGCCTGGTAATTATAATTAAGAAGTCCTCGCCAGAGGTGCTGACCTTTACGTCACAGTCCTGGCTCTTGGCAAAGCGCACCACGTTTTCACGAGCAGCAGGATTGTCTACCAGCACTTCTATAGTTCCTGATTCGAGGCTAGCCAATTTATTCTTGGTTAGGATAACGGGTTGGGGGCAGGAGAGGCCCCGAGCGTCAACTGTGAATGACATGGCCCTTAACCTCCTGTTTAGTGTTTCTCAGAGCCTGGGGCAGGCCAGCATAGCCAATACCTGAGGCAACGATAATTCCCAGAACAACAGCAACCTGTCCGCTCACGCCGCCACCGGCAGTTGAGGCGGCAAGGGAGAAGTTGTGTGCAAAGGCGGCGCCAACAAGCATACCTAGGAAAGTTATAGCGGCATCTGTGTCGCCTTCGCCAGCTAAGATACACTGCCGCAGCGGGCAACCACCCAGGAGCACAGCAGCATAGCCAACCAGAAACATACCGAGGAAGTTCCACAGGCCGTCATTGTGTGCTATGGGCTGGTTCTCAAAACCCAGTTGGAACGAGCCCGTGGTCAAGTTAAGTACCAGTGCTACAGCAAAGATGGCCACGAAGCCGATAAAGAGGTGTGCATCTTTAATCAGGAATAGGTCCCTAATTCCTCCCGCCATGCAAAGCCGGGAGCGTTGGGCCATGATGCCGATAATAATGCCCGCTAGAAGCGATAGGAGTAAAGGTGCGTGCCGGGAGCCAGGACCCTCAGTGCTGAAAAAGATGAATGCTGGTGCTACTACCACCAACCCCAGGAGCACCACGGCAATACTGGGTAGCACCAAACCGTTTACCACGGGTAGCTTATGACTGCGGCCCAGCGTGAAACCTTTCTTAACAAAGATAAGGCCGACCCAGATTCCAGCTGCAAACCCTGCCAGTCCCACTAGGGCATTCAGGTCACCAGCAGCTAGCCTTAAGACCATGCGTAAAGGGCACCCCAGGAAAACCAGCGCACCGATCATCATGAAAAAGCCGAGGATGAACCTGACCAGAGGCGATGAACCTCCTCGGGGTTGAAATTCCTTGGTCATCAAGGCGATGAGCATTGAACCTAAGATGAAGCCGGGTATTTCCGGCCGTATGTACTGCACAACTCCCGCCCGGTGAAGCCCTAGACCACCAGCTATGTCGCGGATAAAACAAGCGATGCAGGCGCCCATGTTAGTCGGGTTACCGAACACTACCAAGATAACGCTGAGAGCACCGATCAGAGCACCAGTGCCCAGGACAATTTTTTTCTGGTTCAAATCGAATCCCCCTCGTTAAAGATCCACCAATTTTATTATAGGCGGCAGGAAAATGAGGGGCAAATACCTAATATTAATACAGCTAAAGTT
>JAAYHG010000263.1 GCA_012735455.1 Bacillota bacterium | reverse complement strand
GTGTTACCGCGCCCGAGGATATTGATGCCGCCATCACCTTGGCTACTTTGCCCGGTGTGATTGTGGCCACCTTCGGCGACATGGTACGGGTACTGGGCAGTTTCTCTTCTCTAGAACAGGAGCGGGCTCGGGGTGCGGCCGTGCATGTTGTTTACTCGCCTTTGCAAGCCGTGGAGTTGGCCCAGACCCACCCGGACCGGGAAGTGGTTTTTCTCGGCATAGGTTTCGAGACCACGGCGCCTGTGGTAGCCTTAAGCTTGCTGGAGGCCGAAGAACGGCGGATTAGGAACTACAGCCTGCTTTCGCTCCACAAGCTGATTTTCCCTGCCCTGGCTGCATTGCTGGCCGATCCGGCAGTGCGGATAGATGGGCTACTTTTGCCCGGGCATGTGTGTGCTGTAACAGGGTGGCGCGTCTTTAGTCCGGTGGCACAGGAGTATGGGCTGCCAGCGGTGGTAACAGGGTTTGAGGTACTGGATCTTCTGGGCGGGATCCTGATCTTGCTGCGGCTTTTGGAACGAGGTCAGGCCCAAGTGGTGAACGGTTACTTTGGGGTGGTGCGGGAGTTGGGGAACCCCAGGGCAAAGGTGGTGCTGCAGCGGGCTTTTCGAACAGGCGCAGCCGTATGGAGAGGGCTTGGAATGATCCTCGACAGCGGGCTGCAACTCAGGCCAGAATTTGCCCAGCGTGACGCTGCACAGCGTTTTTCTTTGCAATCAAGTAGATCTGTTATGCCTGTGGGATGCCGCTGTGGCGATGTGCTGCGAGGCAAAATCAGGCCCATCCAGTGTGCCTTGTTTGGCAGGGAATGTAAGCCATCTTCTCCGGTGGGTCCATGCATGGTTTCGGCGGAAGGGGCCTGTGCGGCCCATTATTTCTACGGAAGCAGCTAAGCACAGTCTGCAGGAAGTGATTGTATGACGGAGACACAAGCCCAGGTGGTGCTTCTGGCACATGGCGACGGCGGGGCTTTAACCCGTGAGCTCGTGGAGAAAGTGTTTCTAAGGCATTTTGCTAACCCTGCGCTCAAGGAACAAGGGGATGCGGCAGAACTGCCAAAGAAATTGGGAAGGCTGGCGCTTACCACTGACTCCTTTGTGGTGAATCCACTGTTTTTTCCAGGAGGCGATATTGGCAAGCTGGCTGTTTATGGCACTGTGAATGACCTAGCCGTAAGTGGGGCGCGTCCAGAGTACCTGGCGGCTTCGTTCTTGCTTGAGGAAGGGCTGGAGCTGGCAGTACTGAACCGCGTGACAGCATCTATGGCAGATGCTTGCCGTGAGGCAGAGGTAGAGATCGTGGCTGGGGACACCAAGGTGGTGGAGAGAGAGCACCTAGATCAATTATTCATTACCACCACTGGGGTGGGATGGCTAGCGGAGGATAGCGAGCTAGGGTACCGGCAGATTCGACCAGGGGATCTTGTCTTGGTGAATGGTAATCTGGGTGATCACGGCCTGGCCATTATCATGTCTCGCTACGGGCTAGACCTGAATGAGCAGATCAAGAGCGACTGTGCACCCTTGAACCATATTATCCACCAACTTCTCACCAGTTGCCATGGGATTAGGTTCATGCGCGATCTGACTCGAGGTGGATTGGCTACGGCAGTAAAGGAGGTGGCCCTGGCCGCCTCGGTGGATATCTGGCTTGTTGAGGAGGCACTCCCCGTCGCCAGGGCGGTGCGGGCAGGGGCAGATGTTCTAGGTTTGGACCCGCTTTATCTGGCTAATGAGGGTAAGTTTCTAGCCATTGTGGCCCGAGAAGAAGCGGAGCATGCACTGACAGTTCTGAAAGAGCTTAGGCTTGGTCGTGCGGCAGCTGTTATTGGCGAGGTGCGGGAGGGGAGGGGGAACGCTTATCTTAAGACGGCTCTAGGTGGAACCAAGTTCCTGGATCTGATGGCAGGGGCGCCGTTGCCGCGGATTTGCTGACATGCAGCGGCAAACCTATTTCAGCTTGCCGAGGGCTGCGTTCGCCAGATCTGTGAAACTGATACTCTATGTAGACGGCTCAGGAGCGGGCGTGCCATCCAGCCAGCAAAGCATGAGGGTAGAGAGATTAAGGCTCTTTTGTACATACCAGGAACAAGGTGGTCATGAAAATGGCAGCAGACCGTGTTCGTCAGCTGGTGATGGTGACCGGCACGGTGCAGGGTGTTGGCTTTAGGCCCTGTGTCTACCGCCTGGCACACGAATTCGGGCTTGCGGGCAGCGTGCGTAATGACGGGCAAGGCGTTATTATCGAAGTAGAAGGGG
>JAAYHG010000022.1 GCA_012735455.1 Bacillota bacterium | reverse complement strand
GCTCCCGTGGTACTGCATCACGGTGTAGATCGAATAGGGCCGCTGGGTTCTGGCGCAAAAGTTCTGCTGCTGTTCGGCGTGAACGGTTATAAGCCATTGCATCATGTGGATCATGGGGCGTTGTGCTATGCAGGGCTTCTAGCCCAAGCTTTTCCAAGGTTGAACAAAAAGCACTACCAACCTTTAAGATGCCGCCCTTCCCAGCAATGCTCGCGGTTCCGTCCGTAGGTTCGTAGGACTCGTCGCTGTGTGTGTGATAAATGGCCACACGTGGGTTGCGATGGTTGCTAACGGGACGTGTTGAGGGATCAGGCGCTGCCTGCCACGCAGGCTGTACTAGTCCTTCTTGTGTAGCCGGCTTAAGGTCAATGTCACCCAGATAATCACAGTGTGCGTAGTCATCCTCAATCTGTGTTACCCGGTAGTGCTTGTTATTCTCAGTGATAAACTCGTCACCCAAGGATACGCGTAATGCCGTTTGAAAAAACACGTTCCCTTCCGGATCAAGAAATGAAAAATAGCCATCTGAGCGCTCCTCATGTGCCATGGCCGTTGAGGTTAGCAGCGCCAGGAGAGATAAGGTTATAATGCAGAGCAGGAAGGCCTTTCTACTTGTTGTCATTCTCCTTGCGTCTCCCTTCAACTTGGTGCTCCGCTGGTGTGCCAAGGGTGCTGCCCAGTTCTATATGCCGTAGCTGGTGTTCATGTGTCTCCTCGGGTGAACCTCCCCCTAGTTTTTCGCGAGTCTCCCCAATTACCTCTGCCAGGAAAACGGCCAGCAACCCAGCTAATACCACAGTATCATAGGCTCCAGCGCCACCGATGGCAGCTCTTCCTGGGGTTCGGCGCATTAACAACTGTATGAAGTGTGCAACGTCTGCCAGAATGACACCTAAGGTAGCCGCGATAAAGGCACCGCGACGCGATCTGCCTGCTAAATATCCTACAATACCGGCAATAAGCGCATAAACATACATGGGGTCTAGTAGCATGGTTCCCGGCTCTGATGGCAGGAGACGTCCGGCTGCGTACACACCTACGGCGGTAATCGCCGTTGCCAAGGCTGCTCGACCCTTTTCAACCGCCGTTCCAGGGCGGCTAAGGATGTACCCGGCCAGCACTATAGGTACCACCCCACCCCCCAGGTTTACGATAAGCTGGGTGGGACGACGCCAGAGCGTTACATTAACGTAAGCCCCAACAACCATTAACGCCAGAAATGCCAGCGCCTCTTTGTCAGTCAAGTGCATACGGTCCAACACCCGCTGAGCCAAGCCAAAGTAAACAAGAACACTCACCACAGTCAGGGCGATAAGTCCTGTTGGCAAGTAATGCACCTCGCTTTATGATGATCAGCAAGGCTAGAGTTCCCGCAGGCAGTAGTACTTATACAAACGAAGCGGCGCCCCCAGGAGGCACCGCTTCGTTTGACTCTTACGCTCTATTCTATTTCTTTTCGTGGCAACAGATTACGTTGTACAGCCCAGGTATAAGTTACGCCTGTTATGACTATGGGCTTTTGTCTTAACTCAGTTAGGTTTCTAGCACCGGTCAGGGCCAGCACTGACCTGAGTTCCCCTTGCCATTGATTCACAAGCTCAAGACCTGCTTTTACTCCGCCGCTAACCACCGCCCGCAGGAGAGGACCAGCCACACCGCACACCTGAGCCCCTAGAGCCAGCGCCTTGGCCATGTCGAGGCCGTTGGCAATTCCTCCGCTGGCGCAAACCTCTGCTCGATCCAAGCTCGCCTCCCGTAACACCGCTACAACATCGAGTAGACTCCACACAGTTGGTAGACCCCAGTTGATGAAGATTTGGTTGGGTCTCGCACGACGCGCTGTCTCGATAGCAACAAAATTTGTACCGCCCTTTCCCCCGACATCCAGGGCTCTGATACCTAAATTGATTAGGCGTTTTGCAGTAGATCCAGTTATGCCGCAACCAACTTCTTTAGCTATGACAGGGACTGACATTTCTTTGGTAATGGCGGCTATACTGTCCTGCCAACGAAACACCCGGTCGCCCTCGACCATGGTAAGCTCTTGAGCAGCATTAAGGTGCAGTTGTAGACCTTGTGCTCCCAGCATCTCCACTGCCCGTTGTGCATCTTGAGGGGTACACCCGGCACCCAAATTGGCAAGGATGACTCCGCCGGGATTAACGCGACGCGCTATAGTGTACGTGTAGACCAAGGAGGGGTCCTCGAGGGCCGCACGCTGAGAACCTAGAGCCAAAGCCAGCCCTGCTTCCTTGGCTACTTTGGCCAAGCGGGCATTAATACGGGCTGCTTCCGGCGTACCACCAGTCATGGCATTGATGAGAATTGGTGATTGCAGTCTGTAACCAAGGAAGGTTGTGCTCAGATCTAGCTCTGCGGTAGCTATATTGGGTAAGGCCTCAGGGAGAAGAAGCACATCGTCGAATCCCGTCCTCCCCGGACCAGGTGGCAACGACATTGCCAGACGAAGGTGCTCTAACTTCCTGAGTTGCCGCGGAGATTTATTCCTCCTGCTCTTGATCTGCACCGGCT
>JAAYHG010000262.1 GCA_012735455.1 Bacillota bacterium | reverse complement strand
GTATTATCAAGGGCGATACCATCAGTGCCAGCATAGCTGCAGCTTCCATTGTGGCCAAGGTACGCCGGGACCGTATCATGCTGGCTTGGGATAAGGTGTACCCAGGCTATGGTTTTGCCAGGCACAAAGGTTATACTACCCCAGAGCACCTAGCCGCCTTAGCGCGGTTTGGACCTTGCCCCCTGCACCGGTTGGGTTTTCGTCCCGTCGAGGAAGCTGCGGGGAGGAGTAGGTGTGAAGAGTAAAGAGGTGGGTACGCGAGGCGAGGATTTTGCCGTGCGTTACCTGACAGCGCGGGGCTACCGTATTCACAGCCGCAACTTCCGTTGCCGTTTAGGTGAGATCGACATTGTGGCTGAGGAGCAGGGGAAGTTGGTTTTTGTTGAAGTGAAGACGCGGCACGGTGACCGTTATGGCCTGCCCCAGGAGGCAGTTACTCCTGCTAAACAAGAACGTCTGCGCAGGCTGGCCCAGTATTACCTCAGCGTCAAGAGAATTACCGACCGCCCCTGCCGCTTTGATGTTCTGGCCCTTACTATTGGTGGCGACGAGATCAAGCCGGTGCTCATCCGCGGTGCTTTTTAAGCAAGGGTTAACAAACGTGTCACATTTCCTTAACAAACCCCTGGTATCTTATAACCAAGCTATCCTATACCCCCCTTCTTAATATATCTTTTTTGCCCGGATCCCCGGGCCATTTTTTTGCTCCAGCGGAATTTGGCTCTTACGTAGCCGAAATATAATCGGAACTAAGTGCTAATTTAATGCGTCTTACCTAGTGGAGCGAAGTTAAGGGGAGGCGATCGGGGTGGGACTACTCTGGGACCTGGCGCAGTCAGAACAAATAGCTGATCTAGAGAAAGCTGTAGACAAGCTTACTGACCGTGTAGATGTGCTGGAAAAGGAGAATCTTGAGCTCAAAGAGCAGATCAAGGCGCTGCAGGCTGTGCTGGAGGAACTACAGGCCAAGGCTTGCGGTGATAGGTAGTGGTATGTGAAAGAGCCTCTGGGGTTTCTGCCCAGAGGCTCTTTCCTAGCGGCTTGGTTCTTTTGGAGAGCCTTGGCGAATACTTGAGCGGGAATACCGTTAGTCCTGCCAAAGGAATACCCGGTTGTTCTGCCGAAATGGCGCTACGAGTTTTCCTTAAGCCAACATGTAGCTGTGGCGGCCAGGAGGGCAGCGCCTCGCCAGAGAACGGATTCGTCCACATCGAACTTAGGGTGGTGGTGAGGGTAGATCCGGCCCTCTTGGACCTTGCCACCCCCAAGGAAGAAGAAGGTGCCTGGGACATGTTGAAGGAAGTAAGCCATATCTTCACCGCCCATGGTTGGTTCACTGATTTCAATGACGTTTTCTGGTCCGAGCAAGGATGAGGCAATGCCAGCGAAGAACTTGGTGAAGGTGGGGCTGTTCTCGAGAGGAGGGTAGCCATAGTTGTAGCGCACTTCGCAATCACCCCGCATGGCTTGGGCGATTTGTCGACTAAGCTCCCCCAGGCGGCAAGACAGGCGCTGACGCTCTTCCTCGTGGATGAAACGGGCGGTCCCGTGCAGTTCCACCTTTTCGGGGATAATGTTGTAGGCGGTACCACCCTGGATCTTGCCTATTGTGATTACTCCTGGCCGGGAGGGTTTGAGTTCGCGGCTTATTAACGTCTGGAGACCCAGGATAATCTCGGCACTGATGGTTACTGGGTCTACAGTAGCATTGGGCATAGCACCGTGTCCCCCCTTGCCCTTCACCACAATCTTAAAGGAGTCTAAGCAGGCCATAGCAGGACCGTAGCAGACACCGACTTGGCCGTTTCCCAGTTCAGGGAAGATGCTACCAATGTGTAGTCCTAAAATAGCGTCTACGGTCGGATGTTTCAGGACGCCGGCTTCGATCATTGGCTTGGCACCACCCGGCCCCTCTTCGGCGGGTTGGAAGATGAGTTTTATCTGTCCCTGCAGTTGATTCCTTTTCTCTTGCAGGATTCTCGCTGCTCCCAGAGTCATAGCCATGTGGGCGTCGTGGCCACATGCGTGCATACAGCCCTTATGTTCAGAGGTGAAAGGAAGATTAGTCTCTTCTTCCAGGGGAAGGCCATCCATGTCAGAGCGGAGGGCAATGATCTTGCCCGCTGTTCGGCCGCGGATCAGGCCAACAACGCCGTGCCCACCTACATTTCTTTGCACCCCTACTCCCATCTCTTCTAATCGGGCGGCAATGTATTTAGCGGTTTCAGGAAGGTCGTGTCCCACCTCGGGGATGCGGTGAAGGTCCCGACGCCAGTTGATGATTACCTTCTCTTGTTCCAGCGCCAACTCCTTAAAATCCAGCACGGCTGTCGCCTCCTCTGTGTATTGTTTAGAAGCAAAGCTGGTGTCTGGGTGCCAACAGTATAGTGATAAAGAATGGAAACACCCCCAATTCTCCATATGGAATTGGGGGTGAGGGTGACCCCGTGGGCGAATGCTTTATGCTGTGGTTCTTAACCCACTGCTATTGCCATAAGCTCAACGATGTTCTTGACATCCACGCCTTTCCGGCGACCAGCTAGGCGAAGGACATTTACGCAGCTGGGGCAGGTGGTAACAATTGTTCTTGCATCAATTGACTGGGCTTCCGCAATTCGCTTGTCTGCCACCTGAAGGGAGTACTGTGTCAAGTAGGGAAAGACCACCGCTCCTCCCCCGCAACACCAGGAGTCGTCTCTGTTCCTAGGCATCTCCTGGAAGGACGCAGGGAACATGTTCCGAAGGAGGATTCTGGGCTCCTCATAAATCCCCATATGGCGTCCCAAGTGGCAGGGATCATGGTAGGTGATGGTACCCTGGATCTTTTGTTCCAAACTGTTCAGTGGTAAATGGTTTTTTTCTAGCGCTTGCGCTAGAAACTGGGTGATATGCATTACTTGGAACGGCAACTCTCCCAAGAGAAGCCTATAATAATGGCCGAACGCGTTATAACAGCCGGCGCAGGAGGTGACCACAAGGGTGGCTCCTGCCTTTTTAATTTCGTCCACGTTATGCTCGGCGAGGCGTACGGCCAGGTCCCTGCGTCCGCTCCAGATCTGAGGAACACCGCAGCACCACTCGTTCTGTCCCAAGTAGGCTGGCTTTACCCCTGCGCTTTCCAAGAGTTTTACCGTCCCCTTAAAGATAGCAGGGTTACGGAGGGTGTCATAACAGCCGCCAAAGTAAAGCACTTCTCCTTGCACTGGCAGGTCAAAATCTCGCAGCGTCTTATCGCGTTCTGCTGGCTGCTTGCCGAATGGGTTCTTGGTTTCAGCAATCACTGAGTTGACTTGGTCTAGCGGTTGCGGCTGGGGCACTCCTTTCTGGACAGCATCTTCCCGCATAGCCCTGAATACTTCAACCGTATCCACTTCCAGAGGGCATTTGACCTTACAGTCTGCGCACCCAAAACAATAAGCTTATCGCTGTACGTCAGCTCTCCCTCTAGAACGCCTCGTGCTAATTATACCGAGCCCCGGCCGAAGGAGCTTTCAAATCCCAGTATCTCTC
>JAAYHG010000261.1 GCA_012735455.1 Bacillota bacterium | reverse complement strand
GAGTTAAAGGCAGATATAATGTGGCTGATAATTACCCGGTATAGGTACAATAGTCATTGCTTTTGAGTAAATCTCAGTGCCCGAGGTCAGGGGGGTACCAAAAATGGAAGGGCAACACAGGCATGTGTCTCTTTCCCATTATGAAAGGGACAAGGATGGGATCCTGGAGCGGCTCCGTAAGGTTGAGGGCCAGGTACGCGGCATCCAAAAAATGGTGGACGAGGACCGTTACTGTGTAGATATACTGACCCAGGTGGCGGCTGTTCGTGCAGCTCTGAACAAAGTTGGGTTGATGCTATTGGAGAGCCATACACGCGGTTGTGTGGTGCAAGTCATTCAGGAAAACCATGGTGAAGGAGCTATCAAGGAGCTTATGGCCGTGGTACAAAAATTCATCAAGTAGGCAGTCCTTATTCCACAAGGACTGCTTTTTCTTGTTACCGGGGTTTTCAAGGTGTAGAATGAATAGGACAAGGGAAGCAAGGCAAGGAGATGAGAGCATGGCGGCTGAGTGTCGGATTGATCCCGATGTGGTCAAGGAACTCTGTCTAAGAGCGGTGAGTAGGCTGCCGGCAGATGTCCTCAGGGCCCTGGAGGCGGCACTGGAGCGAGAAAAGGACGAGACTGCCAAGAGGATCCTTACCCTTACCCTGGACAATGCTCGTTTGGCGGCAGAGCGAGGTCGCCCCTTATGCCAGGATACAGGTTTGGCGGTGGTTTTTGTCCGCTTGGGACAGGGAGTGCGGCTGGTAGGGGCCGAGCTAGCCAAAGTCATTGACGAAGGGGTAAGGCGTGCCTACGTGGGTGGTCACTTGCGCCGTTCGGTGGTGGCCGACCCTCTGCTGCGGGAGAATACCGGTGACAATACCCCGGCTATACTGCATGTGGAAGTTGTGCCCGGTGATGAAGTAGAGCTCACCGTGGCCCCCAAGGGGGTTGGTAGTGAAAATATGAGCCGTTTGGCCATGCTAAAGCCCGCCGATGGACGCAACGGCGTCATTGATTTTGTCCTAGAGACCGTTAGTCAGGCTGGGCCAAATGCCTGCCCACCCCTTGTAGTGGGCGTGGGACTGGGTGGCAATTTAGAGTGGGCCGCCTATCTGGCCAAGAAGGCCCTGCTGCGGCCGTTAGACGTCCCGAACGAAAAGCCTCACCTCAGGGAACTGGAATGCGAGCTATTAGCCCGGATCAACCAGCTGGGTGTGGGACCGCAGGGTCTGGGTGGATACACCACGGCTCTGGGGGTAGCGGTGGAGGCCTTTCCTACCCACATCGGTGGCTTGCCGGTGGCTGTGAACCTGCAGTGCCACGCGGCGCGCCATGCCTCGGCGGTATGGCGTAAGGATACTGGCTGGGAGGTATTATCATGAAGATTCTCTCCGCCCCCTTGAGTGATGAAATAGTACTCTCTGTGGCCGAGGGAGAAGAGGTGCTTATCGCAGGGGTTATCTATACGGCACGGGATGCGGCCCACCGTCGCTTGGTGGAGGCGGCAGTACGGGGTGAACCGTGGCCGGTGGATCTCACGGGACAAATACTATATTATACCGGTCCGTGTCCGGCGGCACCGGGGGAGGTCATTGGCCCTGCGGGACCTACCACCAGTGGCCGGATGGACCCCTACACCCCGCTTCTCTTAGAGCGGGGCCTAAAGG
>JAAYHG010000260.1 GCA_012735455.1 Bacillota bacterium | reverse complement strand
GGCCGTCTACACGGCCGGGCCAAGTATAAGAGGTTAATCTTGACTGAGGGCGCGATTTTCTGCCCTACCGACTGCGGCGACAAAACAGAAACATCACCAGCGACAGAAAAAGTGGCTGTCCCACCCCCCGTTCCACCGGAAAGGCCCCGGATCTTACCGTCAAAACTGCAGCCTTCCAGTGTACAGCTTCAAAAAGTATCCGAGCAACGCAAGAAAGCACAGCAAGCGGCGGCAGCGGAAACCGAACAGCAGGAACCTTCTTTTACAACCAGCTTCTAGAGAACAGGTCCCTCTGCACCAGGCAGGGGGATCTGTTTATATTTGGCTGTTTATGGCAGGAATTGCGGTTCCAGTGTCGAAGAGAAAGAAACACAGTAGGCGTCTAGAAGGTTTGCGGGCCAGGAGGTTTTTCTCATTGGAAGAAATCAGTCTGCGTGACATGATTGAGGTACTGATCAGAGGCAAGGTGACGATAGCCGTTATCACTGGGGTGGCGGTGCTAGTAGCTGGGGCGCTCAGCTTTTTTGTAATCTCTCCCACATACCAGGCCAGTGCCACGGTTATGGTTAATCAGACTGGCCAGCAGTCGCCGCCGGAACAAGGGACGCCAGAATTCCTGCTTTCTCTCACCCGGCTGCCCCAGATGAGCATAGCAACATATGTGGCCCAGGTAAAAAATCCGGTAATCTTAAGGTCAGTACTGGAGGAACTGGGCCTGAGCCAAAAGTACACCATCGCGCAGTTTGCAGGGAAGATAAACGTCTCGACCATCAAAGACACCAACCTGATGGAGATTAAGGTGGAGGACGAAGATCCGAAATTAGCTGCCGACATTGCCAATGCCGTGGCCAGGGAGTTGGTTAGCTTTGTTTCTGCCACCAATCAGCAGCGGGTAGCCATGTCCGCCCGAGTGTTGGAAAATCAAATCGGCGCGGAAGAGAAGAGCGTGGCTGAGGCGGCAGAGGAGCTCAAGGCTTTCTTGCAGGAGCCGCGCAGTGTGACGGAGCTGCAGGCGGACCTTGATGCCAAGTTAGGGCTGATGACGGAGCTCAAAGCCCAGGTAACCAATGGAGAGATCAGTTTAGCCAGTGCACGCGCCGGCCTGGCTGCTGCCGAAGAAGCGCTGGCCAATACCCCGGCTGTACTCAAGACCAATAAGGTGCTGGCAGATGATCCTTATCTGTCACAAGTGGGGGCTGCTGCCGCCGGCCTGTCTCCAGGGGCGGCAGGGATGCTACAGATGGAAAGCGAGGAACCTAACCCGGCTTACGTGGTCTTGAGCCAGGATGTGGCAGCGCGCCAGGCGCAAGTAGCAGAAATTGACAAGCAGATTGCCGCTGCCCAAGCGGCCATTGCGCGACTTCAGGCTGAGATCCAGGACATTCAGGTAACCTTGGTAGACAAGCAGCTTCAGTATGAGCAGCTGCAGCAGAGGCTAGACACGGCACGGCAGAACTACAGGCTCTACAACTCCAAGTATGCCGAGGCCTTGAGTGCCAGCTCTCTTTCGGCAGGAGAGGCGAACCTGATGCTGCTTAGCCAGGCCTATGTACCGGCGCGGCCGATTGCGCCCCGCAAGGCCCTTAACATGGCGGTAGCCGGGGTCTTGGGTATGATGGTCAGCGTTTTCCTGGTGTTCTTCTTGGAGTACTGGCGTAGCAGCGGGCCAGGGGAAAAAGCTAGCTTGGATAATTGAGACACGAACACATTAGAGCACGGGTGTCATTACCCCGTGCTTCCTTGCTCTCTTCAGCCTACTTGGAAAGGGCAGGAATAAACTCCGGGTTGTCGAAAATTTAAGAGGGGATGCGGAGTCTTCGGAGTCTAGAAACAGAAAAGGTGATACTTCTTGAGTAAGGGAAAAAGGAAACGGGAATCGAGTGCGGGAAAAGCGCCCAAACCCAAGCATCCCCAGGGTGATGCAAAGGGTACATTGGTGGGAATTATCTTTTGGCTCGTTTACATAGTTGCCATAGGACTTGTCCTGGTGCCGCCGTTTTTCCGAGGCCTGTTTTTCACTCGGGAGCAGCTCATTGTTCACCTGGTGACTTTAACTATCTTCATCCTCTGGTGGGTACGGCGTTGGATCTTGGGTGAGGTAGGCTTTTTCCGCGGCCCGGTATCCATGGCCGCACTGGCCTTGGTGGCTTCTTATGGGCTGTCGTTTTTTGTGGCTGTTAACCCACGGGCGGCGGTAGGCGAGCTATTAAAGAATATGAATTATTTTTTACTGCTTTGGTTGGTGGTGGAGCTGGCGCGGGAGCGGCGCGACATCGCGCTGTTCTTGCGGGTTCTTGTGCTGGCAGGCGTGGCCACCACTGTCCTTGGCATCGGGGCCGCGGCTGGAACCTTCAGCTATAAGGCGGCCTTTGAAGGGGGACGGTTATCGTCTAGTTTCCAGTATCCGAACACCTTTGCCTCTTACCTGGTTAGTATCATCCTCATTGCTGTGACAATAGCGGTGGAGACTCCTCGGGTGTGGGAGAAACCGCTTTTCACCGGTGCAGCAGGTCTCATGTTTCTTGCTTTTCTCTTTACCCAATCCCGTGGTGCGCTACTTATCCTGCCTCCGGCGGCTTTGATCCTGGTGCTGTTGTCGCCCCGGGGAACGCGCGCGGCGGTTGCTCTAAACCTTGTGGCTGCGGGTGTAGCTGCTCTGGCTTGTGCGGGACCCTTCGGCTCGGCCCTGACTACCGAGGGCGGGGGAGGAGCTCTGGTGTGGTTCTGGGCTATGGCTGCTGCGGCTCTAGCCGCCGGGCTGGGGCTTCTGATTTTTCTGCTTCAGAGATTCTTTCCCAGTGCCCAGGGGCGCAAGCTGGGCCTAGGTTTGGCAAGTGTATTCTTGGTGGGTCTGGTTCTGATAATGGTGAAGATCGGGCCGGAAGAGTTCCTTCCTGCTCACCTGGCGGCGCGCTTTCGTACTATTAGCCTTACTACGACCAGCGCCGCTGAGCGCCTACGCTGGACTGCGGATGCCTTTCGTATTGTCCTGGATCATCCCATCCTGGGCGCTGGCGGCGGTGGCTGGGAGGCACTCTACCATCAGTATCAACACTACCTCTACTGGTCCAATCAGGTGCACAACCACTGGTTGCAGACCTGGGTGGAGGTAGGGACGGTGGGCTTTCTGTCCTTTGTTGCGCTTTGGGGTACTGCACTCTACGCAGGACTACGGGTGGTGCTTCAGGGGAAAGAGAAGAACCTCCAGCTTGTTGCGGCCGGTATCCTGGCGGCAGCCCTTAACCTGGGAGCGCACAGTTTTATCGACTTTAACCTTTCCCTTTCTGCAGTAGCCCTTACGCTGTGGGCGCTTCTGGGACTACTGGAAGCTGTTGCCTTCCAGTGTGATTGGGTCCCTGTGTCATCCCTGCCGGCCAGGAGAGCAGCCTGGCCCGGTGTGGTGGCTGTGGTCCTGGCAGCTTTCGCTTTGGCAGGAACGGGCTCTCTTCTAATTGGGTACAACTACGGCCAGCAGGGAGCCAAGTTCATGGAGTACAATAACATACCCTTTGCTATTAAACGTTTTGAGCAGGCGCTCAAATATGATCCGTTGACTGCTTCGTACAAAATTGACCTGGCGCAGTGCCTGGAAAAAACGGCGCAGAAAGAAGAACGAGAGGACAGAAAGCAAAAGCTCACCCTGCGGGCCTTGGACCTGATGCGTAAGGGACAAGAGCAGGAGCCTACTAATGCCACGTACTCTGCCCTGCGGGCGGCCATGGTGTTTCGCTATGGTCTTGTGGATGAAGGTCTCTATTATGCTGAGCGGGCAGTTGAGCTGATGCCGCGCCGGGCTAGCGATTATGAGAATCTGGCTCAGGCCTATGTTGAGGTGGTGCGTTACTTCCAGAAGAAAGGCGATGACGTTCGGGCCGAGGAGATCCTGGATAAACTGGCGGCCTTGCCAGAACGTATCGAGAACCTGCTCGCCAATACCCCGGTGGAACTGCGTGAAGAAGGACGACCACCCCTGAGCGTGACACCCCGTCTTCAGGTTTACTTAGGGGCGGGACGATACCTGGCTGGTGAGTACCAAGAGGCCCGGGAGATTCTGACCCCGCTGACAGAG
>JAAYHG010000259.1 GCA_012735455.1 Bacillota bacterium | reverse complement strand
GGTGCCAGCGGACTTTCTGATGATCGAGTGTGTACGGGATTGCTGGAAGAGCAAGCGGGCGTTAAGTTTAACTACGTACCTTTTGAGGGTGGCGGTGACGCCATGACTGCTCTATTGGGCGGTCACGTGGATCTTTGCTGGGCCAATCCTGGGGAAGCCCTGAGTCAGATGGAAGCTAAAAAGGCAAGAGCGCTGGCAGTGACGAATGTTGAAAGGTTAGGTAAACTTCCGGATGTACCCACCTTTATCGAACTTGGTTATGATCAGGTGGAGTTCTATCAATTCAGGGGAATTGTGGCTCCCAAGGATATTCCAGAAGAGGCACGTAAGGTGTTAGAGGAGGCATTCAAGAAACTCAGTGAAAGCCCGACTTGGCAAAAAGAATACGTTGAGCCAAACATGGTGACTGCACGCTATCTTCCTGCTGACGAGTTTGCAGAGGCGATTGTGAAGCAGAACGAGTTGTACCGTGAAATCTATACCAGGTTTGGTTTGATTAATTAGGCGGCAATTACCTCGCGGGAAGAAGGGACACCTCTTCTTCCCGCTGGGTAGCAAGGGGGGTAGGCTGAATGAAACGTGCCAATCAAATCGCCGCTGTGCTGATCTTGCTTCTTAGCCTCTATATCTGTATTACAGGAATTGGGCTAGGCTATTTGGATAGAAATGTTCCAGGCCCGGGGTTCACCCCTTTTTGGATAGGGCTGTTGCTGGGCGTGTTTGGTCTTGGTGTTCTCTGGGAAAGCAGAAACCTTACAGGTGAGTCCCTATTTACCCCTCGGGTCCTAAAGGTCTGGCTGGTCTTGACCCTTTTGGGGATGGCCACCATTGCTGCGTCATATGTGCTGGGATTGCTCATTAGTTTAGCCTTGTTGGCCGGGTGCACGATTCGCTACCTGGGTGGCACGTGGAAACAAACCGCAATAACAACCATTGCTGTAGGTATTAGTTTTTATTTCCTCTTTGTTAAGTTCTTGATGGTTTGGTTCCCAAAGGGGTTTCTCGGTATTTGAGGGGGTGCCAGGATGGAAACGTTGAGTTTGCTCCTTTCAGGTTTTGCGGTGGCCACCCAACCACAAAATTTGTTTGCTTGTATGACCGGCGTCATAGCTGGGGTTCTGATTGGTGCTCTACCTGGTTTGGGGCCTTCCACAGGTGTCGCTGTACTCTTGCCCCTGACGTTTGGTGTCAATCCAGTGACTGCAATTGTCATGTTGGCTGGGATCTATTATGGCGCCATGTACGGTGGGGCCATTGCGTCAATCTTAATCAATACCCCGGGTGATGCAGCTGCCGTGATGACGTGCATGGATGGTTACCCCCTGGCACAAAAGGGACGTGCCGGCCCGGCTTTGGGCATGTCTTGCTTCGCTTCCTTCATCGGAGGGACCATCTCCGTCATCGTGTTTACTTTTTTGGCCCCTGCTTTGGCGGAAGCAACGCTTTGGTTTGGGCCACCAGAATACTTTGCTTTGATGGTCATGGGGCTTTCCACCGTATCTGGTTTGACAGGGAAGTCACCGTTTAAGGGCATGGTGGCAATGCTGGTAGGGCTATTTTTATCCTGTGTGGGAACTGATCTTGTGACTGGTTTGCCTCGCTTCTGCTTTGGAAGGATGGAACTTTACAGCGGTATTGAGTTCATTACAGTGGCCTTAGGGCTCTTTGGTATTGCCGAACTCATCAACCTGGCAGCTGGGGCAGATGCGCAACCTCAGCTCAAACGCGAAGACGTCAAACTGAACCTGCGCTCACTTCTGCCAAACCGGCAGGATTGGGCAGTTTCTTGGCCTCATATCCTCAGGTCTACCGGCATCGGCTTTTTCATCGGCATGCTCCCTGGGGCTGGTGGGACCATTGCTTCCTTCATCTCGTACTCCACTGCCAAGCGTGTATCAAAGCATCCTGAGCGGTTTGGTGAGGGGGCAATTGAAGGGGTTGCTGCCCCAGAATCGGCTAACAATGCTGCTTCCGTTGGCGCTTTTGTTCCGCTTCTGGCTTTGGGAGTACCGGGTTCGGCCACTACTGCTGTTCTCATGGGTGCACTGATGATGTATAATCTGCGCCCTGGTCCGCTTATCTTTACACGGGATCCTGAATTCGTCTGGGGTCTTATCTCATCCATGTACATTGGCAACGTGATGTTAATACTTCTTCTTCTCTTATTCATTCCTTTGTTTGTTCGAGTACTTGATATTCCTAACCATACGCTAGTGGCTTGGGTACTGGCTTTTATTCTCGCCGGTTCGTTTGGTCTCAACATGAGTATGTTTGAAGTAGGCATCACTGTGGTATTTGGGGCTATTGGCTACCTGATGAAGAGGCTAGATTATCCTGCTGCCCCTCTGGTTCTGGCCTTAGTACTTGGTAATATGCTGGAAAACTCCTTGCGGCAATCGTTACTGCTGTCAAGAGGAAATATTTCAATATTTTTTACGCGCCCATTGTCTTTGACTATCCTGTTGATTTCGGCAGCAGCGATTTTGGTTCCTATTGCCCGCAGCGTTTTGAGGGCGAAGCCCGCTCTTGAACAATAGAAAAAAGGAGTGGTAGGTGGATGCTGATTCGTGAGGAGTTGTGTACTGGCTGCCGGAGGTGTATCCCTTATTGTCCTGTGGGAGCGATCCTGGTAGAGGAACCACGGCGGGTCTACATTGATCAAGACCTGTGTGCTGAGTGCGGCACCTGTTTGAGAATGGCAGGCTGCCCCACCGATGCTTTATTTGAGCCGTCTGAGGTTTATGAGAAACCACGGTCAGTACGAAAATTCTTCTCTGATGCCATGGCCACGCACAAGGAAACTCTACTACCAGGCCGCGGTACTGAAGAGGTTAAGACCAATGATGTAACTGCCAGGGTCAAGCGCGGACAAATTGGCATAGCCATTGAGATGGGCCGTCCCGTATTAGGGGCCAAGATGACAGATGTGGAAAAAGTGATCATGCGCTTGGCGGAGCTGGGGATACGTTTAGAAGGCAACAACCCGTTGTCACATTTGTTGGCGGACCCAGAAAAAGGAACGCTGCAGGATTGGGTTAAGAACGAAAGGGTCATTTCCGCCATTGTGGAGTTTGCCGCGCCAGCGGAAAGGCTGGAGGAACTTCTTGGTGCTATCCGCGAACTGGCTGCTGAAGTGGACACAGTGTTTTCCTTGGATCTGATCACTCGTTTCGACGATGATGGCAGTATTCCCGTTCTGCCCGTGCTGGATAGAATGGGAATCCATTATCGGCCAAACTCAAAAATAAATCTGGGCCTGGGTCGCCCGCTGCGGGAGGAATAAGCATGACTCACTCACTGCATCGACGTGGAAGCGTGGAATCCCTAAGAAATGACTATGTTCTTTTATTCACTCCTGCCGCGCGAATTAACCACGAAGGTTCGCACGAAAAACTGAGGGAAATCGTCGAAATTATTGCCGAGGCAGGTCCGACCAATATTGGATCTTACGAGATCCGCAACATCTACGATGGTGCTACTATAGAAGATATTAGAGACAACCTGTACAAAGCGGCTGTGCCGCGTGTAAGGTGCTGCTTTTCCGACCGGGATAAAGTAATGCAAGTACTAAGAAAAGTCAAAGAGAATGATTACGGTATCTCTGTTACGGTAAGTGGTTTAACGGACGAAGTTCTCAAGATGGCTGATGAGCTTGGTATGAGGCCCCATTCCATCAATTTGTCATTAGGTGTTTGGGGCCGGACCGAACGCCTGCCGGATAAGGCAGTTATGGAAATCGTCAGCATGTGCGGGCATGGTATGTTGGCCAAGTCCTTGGTGGAAAAGCAGGCTGATCTGGTACGCCGGGGAAGAAAGACTGTTCGCGAGGCAGCAGAGGAGCTGGCGCGCCCCTGCACTTGCGGCATCGTGAATGTGGATCGTGCTGTTGAGATCCTTGAACGTTATTTGGCCCAAGGGGACTTAGAGTCATCCTGTGGGGCGCCAGGGGAGGACTAAGAGATGAGATACATGGCATTGATGAAGTATGCTCGTATTCCAGTTGAGCTCAATAAAGATGGGGTGCAGGAAGTAACCATTATTACAGATACAGGAATAGAACCAGAAGTGGCAGATGCTCTTGCGGCCGCGGCTTATGAACTAGGGCTGGAGCCCACCATCACTGTCATGATCCGACGTCCGGTTCACGGTTTAGAACCAACGCGGGTTATAGCTCAGGGAGTGTTGGGTTCCCAACTGATGTTGTTTGCCACTTCTACCGGTTTTGCCCATACCACTTGCGTACGCACTGCCCTGAAGCAGGGGATCAAGTACATTGGCATGCCAGAGATCAGCATTGAAACCTTGCCCGAGGGCGCGGCTACGGCTGACTATGCGGAAGTGGGACGCATCACCCGCGAGGTGGCCGCTCTCCTTACAGCCGGTTCCCAGGTCAGGATTACCAGTGAGCTCGGTACGGATCTTACCTTTTCTATTGCCGATCGTCCCTGCTTTGAGCTGGCTGGTGTGTTTCGGCCCGGTACCATAGGCTGTTTCCCCGATGGGGAGGCTGCCATGGCACCAGTGGAGGGTACAGCAAATGGTACCGTGGTGGTGGATTCTTCCATTCACCAAGTGGGTATGCTGAAAGAGGCCGTCATTTGGAGATTTGAACAGGGCAAGGTAGTTGAGATATCCGGTGGACAACAAGCAGCTCAGCTCAAGGCGGTGCTCAAGGAGCGCGGTGATGAGAATTCCTTCGTTTTAGGAGAGTTCGCCGTCGGTACCAACCCACGGGCGCGGCATGGCACGACAGTCTCGGAAGATAAAAAGCGTATTGGTAGTATCCACCTGGCACTGGGTGATAATCTGACCTTGGCCGGTAAGAATGAGAGCTGCAGCCACTTGGATGGTGTACTAGGGAGGCCTAGCCTCTGGGTAGACCAGAAACTTATTATAGACAAGGGTAAGTTTGTGTTTTGAGGTTCTTGGGAATACGTAGAGTGAATGTACAAATTGAATAGGTGAGTAAGAGCCCGGTTTGAGCAGCCGGGCTTTTGCTAACAGGGCTGGGGTATGACTGTCATAAAAGAAAACTTTGCAAAGGGAAATCGTGCCAGGCCTAGAATAGATAATTAGATCAATTGTTACTGTTTACCATGATCAGCCAGCGGTTTACGATAATTGGTTTGACGAAAGCGTATAAGCTGAGCACCAGGTGTATCCACTGGCACTGGTACTTCAGCAGAGAAGAAAAAATGCTTGGTGGAGGAGGGATGCCGGGTTGAACAAGAAGATTGAGTCACTTGTGGACGAGCTTAGGGAAAAGCTCATTGCGATGCGACGTGATTTTCACCGCTATCCGGAACCAGCCTGGACGGAATTCCGTACGGCAGCTCAAGTGGTGAGACGTTTAGAGGAGTTGGGATATGACGTAAGTTATGGTGAAAAGGTAATCAAGGAAGAGGAAATGATGGGAGTACCTGCAGCGGACGAGCTTGCCCGCAGGCAGAGACGTGCTGTTGAGCAGGGGGCAGATGCGGAAATCGTAGAGCTGATGACTGGCGGCAAGACAGGGGTGGTGGCTGTCTTGGATACGGGACGCCCCGGCCCTACTATTGGTCTCCGTTTCGACATGGATGCCAATGATCTGGAAGAAGCCAAAGAAGCGCGCCATCGCCCGTTTACGGAGGGGTTCGCCTCACTTAACGAGGGGGCAATGCACGCCTGTGGTCACGATGCCCACGCCGCTATCGGCCTCGGTCTAGCAGAGATGCTGAAGGCGGTTCAAGATGAACTCCACGGCAGGATAAAGCTTGTCTTCCAGCCGGCGGAGGAGGGAGTGCGCGGGGCCAGGGCTATGGTTACAGCTGGTGTCGTAGACGATGTTGACTACATGCTTGGAATCCACGTTGGCATGGGTCATAGCCCTGTGGGCAGGGTGGTCTGCGGTGGGGAAGGGTTTTTGGCCACTTCCAAGCTCGACGTGACTTTCAACGGGAAGCCTGCCCATGCTGGAGGTGAACCGGAGGCGGGGAATAATGCCCTCTTGGCTGCTGCCACCGCAGTCCTCAACCTGCATGCTATTTCTCGCCATAGCGGCGGCGCCACTCGTATTAATGTCGGTACTTTGGTGGCCGGCAGTGGACGCAATGTGATTCCGGCGCGAGCCCAGATGGAAATTGAAACGCGTGGGGCTACCACGGAACTGAATAAGTTTGTGAAGGAACGAGCAATTAAGATAGTCCGAAGTGCCGCTGCCATGCACGACGTTGGTACAGACATAACCGCCGCAGGTGCTGCCTTGGGCGGTACAGTGAGTGAGCCTTTAGTAAAGAAGATAGCCAAGATAGCTCGCAGCGTTCCCGGGTGCACAACTATATTGGAGAGGGGTCCAGTGAGTGGCAGCGAAGACTATACCTTTTTCATGGACAGGGTGCAGAAGCAGGGAGGACAGGCTACTTATCTGCTCTTAGGTACGGATCTTGCTGCAGGTCACCACAATGCCTTCTTTGACATCGATGAGGAGGTCTTGCCTCTAGGTGTTAAGCTCTTGGGCGAAGTGGTGTTGCAGCTTTCTACTGCAGCCCTTTGAAGAAGAGAACACGGCGGACCCAGACAAGTCAGAATCGGTTTCCCCCAAGTATAAATACAATCAGCGAGGAGGAGTACTCATGAGAATCAATTCGGATCGTCTGCGTGAACACTTAACCCAGCTGGGCATGATCGGATGCACACCGTCCGGCGGAGTCTCCCGCGCATCGTTTTCAGCGGCGGATAGGCAAGCTAGAGAGTATGTAACTGAATTAATGAAGAAGGCAGGTTGCCAGGTGTACACGGACCCGGTAGGGAACCTAATTGGGCGAGTCGAGGGCTCAAGGGGTGGGCCGGCCATTGTAATGGGGTCCCATATTGATACTGTACCAGATGGCGGTCAGTTCGATGGGGCGCTAGGGGTTATGGCTGCCATCGAGGTGATGCAGACACTGCGAGACAACAATGTCAGCTTGGACCACCCTGTTGAGGTAATTGCGTTTGCTGATGAAGAAGGGTCGTATCTTACAGGTACCTTCGGCAGCAGAGCCATGCTGGGGTCTATCAGTGCCGACGACTGGAATAAGGTTGTCAGTGAGGATGGTACCACCCTAGAGCAGCTCCTTGTTTCTGCCGGGTTGGCTCCGCGGAATCTTGAGGTGCGTGACCCGAGTACGGTAAAGTGCTACTTGGAGCTGCACGTTGAGCAGGGCGGGGTACTTGATGCCAAGGGGTATTCTATTGGTGTCGTAGAAGGAATTGTAGGTATAAGTCGTTATCTCTTCACTTTCAAGGGTAAGGCTAATCATGCTGGTACCACGCCCATGGACATGCGGCAGGATGCGTTACTAGCAGCTTGTCAGATCATCTTGGCTGTCCCCGAGTTGGTTAAACAGGAAGGAGATATGGTGGGGACAGTGGGGATGCTGGAGGTAAAGCCGGGGGCGGCTAACGTTGTGCCAGGTGAGGTTGAGTTCGTAGTGGAACTCCGCGCTCTGGAGAAGAAAAAAGTAGAGCGGGTACTTCAGATTCTGCGCCAGAAAGCAGAGGGCCTGATGGACTACACCTTTGAGGTGCGCATGGATAAGGATCCGGCTTGGCTTACGCCGTGGGTAAAGGATATTATTGAACAAGTTGCAACAGAAAGGGGTTACTCCAACCTGCGTATAGCCAGCGGAGCAGGGCATGACGCCATGAGTTTTGCCTATAAGAACATTCCTACAGGCATGATCTTCGTGCCCAGCAAAGATGGAATCTCCCATGCCCCAGATGAATGGACAGATTGGGAGGACTGTGGTAAGGGGGCGCAGGTACTCCTCGATACCCTTCTCAAAGTGGACGAGAATTAGCTGAGAGAACTTGTGCCCTGGTTGGATAACGGATTCTGGAGAGGCTTACTAAGCAGAAGGGGGATGTCGCCTCGAGGAGGACTTGAGGCGACATCCCCCTTGTTTGAGCCTTAAGCCCGAGTCAGCCTGTGACCGGCGGTTGCGCCGGTGTAATTCCCTTGCGATAAGGTCACAGCTCCGTTGACTATAACATAATCGATCCCTACCGGATACTGTTCAGGTTCTTCGAAGGTAGCGTTGTCCAATATGGTGGCCGGGTCAAAGATGGTGATGTCGGCGGCGTAGCCTGGGGCCAGTCGGCCGCGGTCTCTTAGCCCGAAGGTTGCGGCCGGCAGTCCTGTCATCTTATAGACCGCTTCCTCCAGGCGGAGGAGCCCCAGTTCACGGCAGTAACGTCCCAGTACGCGTGGGAAGCTGCCATAGAGTCGCGGATGGGGACGCCCGCCATAGATGCCATCGGTGCAGATCATGGTGTTTGGATAAGTCATGTAGGTCCGAACGTTTTCCTCACACCCGTAAAACATGATATGGGTAACGGCTAATTCTTCTTCCAGGAGGAGGTCGCAGAGGGCATCCACCGGGTCCACTTGGCGCCGTTCGGCGATCTGCGCTATCGACAAACCTTCAGTCCAACGATTGTCTGCTGTCTTTACTGCAGAGACCACGATGTTCTCCCAACCGATAGAAAGGGAACGGTTGTCCCAGACAGTTATGTCCTTCTGGAACCACTCCTTTATAGTGTCCCTTTCATCCGCCAGGCGTCTTAGGCAGGCTTGGGTGCCCCCGGCTAGGGTCCACTGTGGTAGGCAGGCGGTGAGCAGGGTGCTGCCGGCAATGTAGGGGTACTGGTCACCTGTTACGATTTGTCCTTGACCGGCGGCAATGTCCATAAGTTCAAGAACGCGTTCGGGCTTATGCCAGTTGGCACGGCCGAAGGCCTTAAGGTGGGAAACATGCAGGGCAACGCCGGACTTGCGGCAGATGTCCAGGGTTTGCTCCAGGGACTCCAGCAGGTATTGGCCTTCATTGCGCATGTGGATGACAAAGTTGCCGCCTCGCTTGGCTACTTCGGCCGTGAGTTCCACTAGCTCTTCGTCCGAGGCATAGCTGCAGGGCGGGTAGATCATTCCAGTGGAAAGGCCCAGGGCTCCTTGATCAAGCATTGTGTTCAATAGGGATTTCATCTTCTGAAGCTCCGCTGCAGTGGCGGGTCTGTTTTCCATGCCCATGGCGATAATGCGCAGCATGCCGTGGGGAATCAGATAGGCCACGTTAAGGGGTATGCCGTGTTCTTCCAGGCGGGTGAAATACTCATCTAGGGATGACCAGTTCCACTCTATGTCCGGGTTGCCCAAGAGGCCAGCCAGGAGCTGGCGATACAGCGCTACGTCTTCGCTACGTACTGGGGCCACGCTAAGACCGTCCTGTCCGAGGATTTCCGTGGTAATGCCCTGCCTAATCTTGGCTTCGGGAACTGGGGCGGCCAGGAGACGAAGCTCGGAGTGGCTGTGGGTGTCAATAAAGCCGGGCGCCACTACTTTTC
>JAAYHG010000258.1 GCA_012735455.1 Bacillota bacterium | reverse complement strand
CCATATATCAACGGACAGTGAAAATGTCACCCCAAAACGCGTACATTGGGACTGATAAAATGTCCTCACTCAAGAAAATGATTCCTTTGCTCACAGTGACATTTTCTCAGTCCCCTTACAGGGTGACATTATCACAGTCCGGCAACAAACCTCGTGGCTCTTGACAAAAACAGTCCAGCGCCGTATAATAATCCACGTGAAGCGTTCCTCGGTAGCTCAAGGGTAGAGCGCCCGGCTGTTAACCGGGTGGTTGCAGGTTCGAATCCTGCCCGAGGAGCCAAATTGTATGGGCCTGTAGCTCAGTGGGAGAGCGCTTGACTCGCATTCAAGAGGTCGAGGGTTCGACTCCCTTCAGGTCCACCAAATGAAAATCAGTAACCACGGTATTTTAAAGCCCGTGGTTATTTTTGTTTGCCGATCTTGTGGTGTCTATTGATGATGCTGCTGGCTTGAACCTTCTCCTAGGAGAGTGTAGAGTGTACTTAGAATACTGTAAGCGGGAGATCAATAAGGGAGTTCAAGAGCATGGTAACATTGGCGGACATTAAGGCAGCTCGCGAGCGGCTAGCTGGTGCCATTCATAAGACTGAGTTAACTTACAGCCGAACCTTCAGCGAGCTCTCTGGAAACGAAATCTACCTGAAGAACGAAAACCTACAAAAGACCGGAAGCTTTAAGATTCGCGGTGCCTTGAACAGGATTGCTACCCTTACAGAGGAAGAGAAGCGCCACGGTGTAATAGCTTCTTCCGCCGGCAACCATGCCCAGGGCGTGGCTTTAGGTGCAACGCTTTACGGAATCCCGGCCACAGTGGTAATGCCGGCCGGTGCACCCCTGGCAAAGGTGATGGCGACACGAGGATACGGCGCCGAGGTAGTCCTCCATGGCGACGCTTACGACGACGCCTATATCAAGGCAGTGCAGATCCAACAGGCTACCGGGGCAACCTTCCTGCACCCGTTCAACGACCCCATGGTCATAGCCGGACAGGGAACAATTGGCCTCGAGCTTCTAGAGGATCTGCCAGAGCTTGACGCGGTGGTGGTTCCTATTGGAGGTGGCGGTCTAATTGCGGGTATAGCTACTGCTCTGAAGGAGTTGCGGCCAGAGATTAAGGTAATTGGTGTTGAGGCGGCAGGGGCGCCGTCCATGCTGGCCTCGCAACGAGCGGAGCAAGTGACGGCGTTGAATTCGGTGAGCACCATTGCGGATGGGATTGCGGTGAAGAGGCCGGGTGAGCTGACCTTTGCCGCAGTGCAGCGGTATGTGGATGACATCGTTACAGTAGAAGAGGATGAGATTGCCAACGCCATCCTGATGCTGCTGGAAAGGGCCAAAGTCATCGCTGAGGGTGCAGGAGCTGCGCCGGTGGCTGCCATTTTGCAGCACAAGCTTGGGCTACAGGGCAAGAAGGTTGCTGCGGTAGTCAGCGGCGGTAACATTGATGTCAACATCCTGGCCCGTGTGATAGACAGGGGTTTGGTAAAAGCCGGCCGTATGGTTCAGTTTAGACTCTTGATACCTGATCAGCCCGGGCAACTTCAGCGCATCTTAGAGACCATCGCCGGAACCCAGAGCAATGTGGTATCAGTGTACCATAATCGTACCAAACAGCATGTGGCTGTAGGCTTTGCTGAGGTAGAGTTTGTGTTGGAGACGCAGGACAAATCCCACGCTGATACCCTGATCTCGATTCTAGCAGCGAAGGGTTATGAAGTGGAATTGGTATGACAAAGGGGTGAAAAATCGATTTTCACATAGCCAGCGCTGACACCAAGGCGTTAACTCGCCCATGCATGCGTTCAGCCGTTAAAGAAGAGGCCTGACAGAGTAGAATAACATTGACATAAAACTAACAAAAATGGTAGACTGTGGGTGGAGGTTTATTTTAAGGCTTTATGCGGATACTGTAGTCAGAGATTGCAGACGGGATGTATCCGTGTCGCTGTTTTTGCATCCTACTAGGGTGTATGTGATAGCTTGACAATTTGGTTGGATCGGGGTAGATTTAGGTATACTGGATTTCTACCACCTGAACCAAGTGGATAAGGGGGCACGGCGGGTGAAGGAAGGCAAATATGAACATGCACCCATGGTGGTTATTAAGCGCCTGCCCAGGTACTATCGGTATTTGGGCGAGCTCGTGGAACATAAGGTGGAACGAATCTCGTCCCAAAGCCTGGCTGATATGATGGGTATCTCTGCTTCTCAGTTGCGCCAAGACCTGAATCACTTTGGGGAGTTTGGCCAGCAGGGTTATGGGTACCGGGTAGAAGACTTGTATCAGGAGATTGGGCGCATTATCGGCCTTGAAAGGGAATACAACATGGTTATTGTAGGGGCCGGCAACCTGGGGCAGGCCCTGGCGAATTATCCCAACTTTAGTAAGCGTGGCTTTACCCTCAAGGGTGTCTTTGATATTAACCCCAAACTTATTGGCCTTAGATTGCGGGATAACGAGATCATGGATATCGATAAGCTTGAAGAGTTTATCCGCACCAACGAGGTAAGCATTGTGATTATCACTGTACCCAAAGAAGCCGCACAGGAAGTGGCCGACCGCATGGTGCGGGCAGGGATTAAAGCTATTTGGAACTTTGCTCCGGTTGACATCAATGTTGATCCTAGTGTGATCTTGGTAAATGAGCACCTGGCCGACCGCCTAATGGTTATCTCCTTCCGCCTGCAGGAGCTTGGCTTTTACGATTAGCTACTCGTCTAGAGTAGCTTTTTCTTGTATCTGGGTACCGAGTGTGCTAAAATGGCAAAAATAGATGGGGCGGAAGCTACGCACTGAGGAGGATAATCATGAACGACGAAAGGCTTCTTTACTTGGAAGAAGGGCTTACCTTTGATGACGTTTTACTGCAGCCTGCCAAGTCAGAGGTACTACCGCGCGATGTCGTCGTGAGCACCTACCTTACCCGGGATATCAAGCTCAATATACCACTGTTGAGCTCCGCTATGGATACCGTCACAGAAGCACGCTTGGCTATTGCCATGGCACGTGAGGGCGGTCTGGGCGTAATACACAAGAATATGAGCATTGAACGGCAGGCGGAGGAAGTGGACAAGGTAAAGCGCTCTGAGAGCGGGATTATTGTTGATCCTATCTTCCTGTCGCCGGAACACAAGGTGGCTGCTGCAGTGGAGATTATGGAGCGTTACCATATCTCTGGGGTACCCATTACGGATCCGGAAGGCCACCTTATCGGAATCATTACGAACCGGGACCTGCGTTTTGAAGAGGACTATTCTCGATCCATCAGTGAGGTTATGACCAAGGAAAACCTCATTACTGCGCCGGTAGGGACTACCTTAGAACACGCCAAGGAGATTTTGAAACACCACAAGGTTGAAAAGCTGCCGCTGGTGGATGAGCACAACCGTCTCAAGGGTCTCATCACTATCAAGGATATTGAAAAGGCTAAAAAGTACCCTAATGCTGCGAAAGACAGTATGGGACGGCTTCGGGTAGGAGCGGCTATTGGCATTGCTGCCGATACGCTTGAGCGGGCGCGGGCCCTGGTAAAGGCCGGGGTGGACGTTTTGTTTGTGGACACTGCTCATGGTCATTCACGCGGTGTGCTGGAGATGGTGAGTCGGCTCAAGGGCGAGTTTTCGGGGACCCCCATTGTTGCTGGTAATGTGGCTACTGCTGATGGTACCGAGGACCTGATTGCAGCTGGAGCAGATGCAGTAAAGGTGGGAGTTGGTCCAGGTTCCATCTGTACGACGCGTGTGGTGGCAGGGATCGGTGTGCCGCAGATTACTGCTATTTGGAATGCGGCCTGTGCTGCGGATAAGCACGGGATACCCATCATTGCTGACGGTGGGATTAAGTTTTCAGGTGATATCGTCAAGGCCCTGGCGGCTGGAGCTGCCAGCGTGATGATTGGAAACCTGTTTGCTGGTACTGAAGAGAGCCCGGGCGAGACAGTGATCTACCAGGGCCGAAGTTACAAAGTCTATCGGGGCATGGGCTCCCTGGGTGCTATGAAAGAAGGGAGCAGCGATCGTTATTTCCAGGAAAATATGGATAAACTTGTACCTGAGGGAATCGAAGGCCGAGTTCCATACAAGGGTCCCCTGGCTGACACGGTGTATCAACTCATTGGTGGCCTCAGGGCGGGTATGGGCTACTGTGGCGCACCTGATTTGCAGGTTTTAAGGAAGACCGCCAAGTTTGTCCGTGTGACAGCGGCTGGTCTGAGAGAAAGTCATCCCCATGATGTTATCATCACTAAGGAAGCTCCTAACTATAGTGTGGATAGGT
>JAAYHG010000257.1 GCA_012735455.1 Bacillota bacterium | reverse complement strand
TGGTAGAGGTGACAGTCCATATTGATGGTAACATCTGCAAGGGGTGCGGTCTGTGTCTGCACTTTTGTTCCCAGGGTGTCTTTGTTATGTCTGAGGAGATAAACAAAAAGGGGTTCGCTATCGCTGCGGCTGTTAAACAGGAAAACTGTACAAAGTGCAAGCTCTGCGAGCTAAACTGCCCGGATCTGGCGGTCTGGGTAGAGTAGGGTGAGGTGCTGCTCCTTAGGGCATATGAGGGCCCTTGGCGGCAGTGGTTGTAGAGTTCAAGAGGAGAAATTAGAGGAGGGGCTACAGGTGGTAACTATAGGGCTTTTTGATTCGGGTCTAGGCGGTCTTACGGTGGTACGGGAAGTGAAAAAGCAGCTGCCGGGTGCCAATGTAGAGTTTTACGGTGACAACGGTCGTAATCCTTATGGCCCGCTGCCAAAAGAGAAGATTGTGAAGTATTCCCGTCAAATTCTTGATTTCTTGTCTACCAAAGGCATTGATCTGGCTATCATAGCTTGTAACACGGCAACGGCGGCAGCCTTAGACGAGGTGAAGGATGCTTACCCGTTCCCTGTGCTGGGCGTGATCGAGCCTGGGGCCAGGGGAGCCATAGCGGCCACGAATAACAAGAAGGTTGGCATCCTTGGGACGCAGTTTACGGTAGAGAGTGGTGCTTACGATCGAGTCCTGAAGTCCATGGATCCGGAGATACAGGTGTTTGGCCAGGCTTGCCCGCTCTTTACCCCCTATGTGGAGCAAGGCAAACAGGATAGTGAGGAAGCAGACCAAGCTACAGCGGATTATCTTTCCAATCTGAAGGGTACCGGTATCGATACTTTAGTCCTTGGGTGTACGCATTATCCGGTACTAATCAATGTGATTCGTCGACATATGGAGGCGGGCGTCTCCATAGTAGATCCAGCTGTAGAGACCGTAGCTCAAGCCAAAGAACTACTGAAGGACAAGATAAGCGCCGCGGCTATAACTGCACCTAGCTATCGTTTCTACACCAGTGGCGATCCTGCTCTGTTTGCACGCCTGGGGGCAAACATTCTCGGCGAATCGTTAGACCACGTAGAGAGAGTAGTACTGTAGATTTAGGAACTTGAGAACGGAGAACGGTAGATAAAAAGAAAGAGTCGGTGACTTGATACATCTGTAAACGCAGTGTGTGTCTTGTTACTGAATCATTTTTTATGCAAGAGCGAGTGGAATGGTAATGATTCTTGCCCATATAATAGTCTACTCTGGCAGGAAAATTTACTTATATTTATATGGCGAAGTATTAACCCTAGTTGCCATATTCATAGTTAAGAGACAAAGGGGGTATGGTCTGTTTGTACGATGTTATCATTCGTGGCGGCATGGTGATCGATGGTACCGGTAGCCCAGGTCGTCGGCTAGATGTGGCGATAGTGGGTGACAAGATTGCTTCTTTGGGGGTGAATATTAGAGAGACAGCGAAGAAGACGATAGCAGCCGATGGTATGGTGGTAGCCCCGGGGTTTATTGATACCCACAGCCACAGTGATTTGGCTTTACTGGCCAACCCGCACCTGGAGGAGAAGATTAGGCAGGGGGTAACCACAGAGATCCTAGGACAGGACGGGTTGGGATTGGCCCCGGTCTATACCGATGAGGCCAAAGCCGTGCTTCAGGAGCATTTGCGAGGGCTCTTAGGAAGCCCTGAACTGGCTTGGGATTGGTCCAGCTTTGCAGACTACCTCAAGTTCTATTACCGCAAGGGCATCGTTCTGAACGTGGGTGCTTTGGTGAGCCACGGTGCGTTACGCATTGCTGTGATGGGTATGGAGGACCGCTTGGCCACAGCGGAGGAACTTGAGGAAATGAAGGGCCACTTGGCTGCGGCCATGGAGGCTGGTGCGATGGGTATGTCCACGGGGCTCATTTATCCGCCCTGCAACTATGGTGACAGCAAAGAACTTGTTGAACTGGCCCGGGTGATAGCTAAGTACGATGGGGCTTTTGTAGTTCATGTGCGTAATGAGGCGGATTATCTCCTGGAATCCCAGCAGGAGATGATTGACTTAGCTAGCGCATCGGGGGTGCGACTGCACATCTCGCACCTGAAGACCATCGGCAAGAAGAACTGGGCCAAGGTTGGTACTTCCCTGGCCACCCTTGAGGCAGCCAGAAAGGCTGGCTTAGGTATAACTGCAGACCAATATCCGTATTTGGCCGGATCCACCTCGCTATCGGCCTGTTTACCACCGTGGGCCATGGCTGGTGGACCGCAGGTTATGGCGGGCCGTCTAAGGGACCCGGTGGAAAGACAAAGGATTAAGGATGCCTTTAATCAGCCAATCCCGAATTGGCAAAACCGGGGTGAGACTGAGGGTTGGGAAAACGTGATTGTGGCCTCGGTGGGCAGTGGTGATCCGGCGGTGGTTGGAAAGAGTGTTGCCACCTTGGCTGCGGAAAGAGCCCAGCATCCAGTGGACGTTATTATGGATATTATTTTGGCCGAGGAGAACAGGGCCACCATGGTATGCTTCCAGAACTCGGAAGAAAGCCTGACCCAGGTTATGCAAAAGCCGTGGGTAATGGTGGCAACGGATGGTATTTTAGGCGCAGGAAAGCCGCACCCTAGACTCTATGGGACTTTCCCACGGATACTTGGACGTTATGTTCGGGAGGAGAGTGTCTTAACCTTAGAAGAGGCTGTGCGCAAGATGACGGGTTTACCAGCAGCGACCTTTGGCCTCAACGATCGCGGCGTCTTAAAGGAAGGTCTAGTGGCGGACGTGGTGGTCTTTGCCCCTGAACGGGTAATTGCCCGCGCCACCTATGAGGAGCCGAAACAGTGGCCAGAGGGCATACACTATGTGCTGGTTAATGGAGAGTTGGTTGTTGCTGAGGGCGAGGCCCTGGCCGCTTTACCAGGACGGGTTTTGCTGCACAAGTAAGCAGAGATGAGGTGCTATCATGTACAGCGTACTTATTCGTGGCGGCAAGGTGGTTGATGGTTCCGGCCAGGCTGCGTTTAGGGCAGACGTGGCTGTGCAGGATGATAGGATTGTTGAGGTAGGTGTTGGGCTTTCTGGTCCGGCCGAGAAAATCATAGATGCGGATGGCTTAGTGGTGGCCCCGGGATTTATTGATATTCATTCTCACAGTGATGGCACCATTTTTGATCACCCGCTATCAGACAGCAAGCTCCTGCAGGGGGTTACCAGTGAGGTTATCGGCAACTGTGGTATCGGAGCCTTTCCGGTCAAGGCCAAGTACAAAGAAGAACTGATCCACTACATGGAGATACACGAATTTACTTTTCCATCTGCAGGTGTAAGCTGGGAAGACTTTGACCAGTATGTGGACGTTCTTGCGGGTTTGGGGCTGGGCCCCAACCTGTTGCCCCTGGTTGCCCATGGCAATTTACGCGGGGCAGTAATGGGTTTTGATGATAGAGAGCCTACTGCAGCGGAACAGGCTGAGATGGAACAACTCTTGGCAGCGGCTCTGGAACGCGGGGCTTGGGGTATGTCCACAGGCCTAATCTATCCACCTGGCAGCTTTGCTCAAACAGAAGAGCTGATTTCCTTGTCTCGGATACTAGCCCAATACAAGGCTATTTTCACCAGCCATATTCGCGGTGAGAGTGGCACGTTGCGCCAGTCCTTGGAGGAGGTAATTCGCATTGGCCGGGAAAGTGGTGCCCGCATAGAGATTTCCCACCTTAAGGCCATGGGCAAGCCGCAGTGGGGTCTAGGAAAAGAATGCCTGAAGCGCCTTGAGGCTGCACGGACGGAGGGAGTAGATATCGCGGCCGATCAGTACCCCTATGAAGCTTCCAGCACCTCCCTCACGGCGTTGGTTCCCCAGTGGGCTCACAGTGGTGGGGTGGGTGAGTTGCTGAGACGCTTAGAGTCCCCTGAGCTTTCCCACCGCATTAAAGAAGAGATTGCCCGAGAAATGAGTGTTCGAGGGGGTCCAGAGCGGGTTCAGGTGGCCGGGGTTGCCTCGGCCAAGAATGCTAAAGTAGCCTCGGGTAAGACCATAGCCCAACTTGCGGAACTTTGGAGCATGAGTCCTGTAGACACTGTGATTCGCCTTATTCTGGAAGAAGATGGGGCTGTGGGTGCTGTCTATTTCTCCATGTCCGAAGAGGACATGAAGGCTATTCTGGCCGATAGTCATGTGGCAGTGGGTTCAGACGGTCGCGGGATGAAAGCGGAGACCGATAGCGGTAAAGCCACCCATCCTCGTTCTTATGGTACCTTTCCCCGGGTAATAGGGCGCTTTGTGAGAGAAGGGGTGCTGCCGCTTGAGAGGGCGGTTTACAAGATGACGGGCCTTCCGGCTGAACGCCTGCGTTTATCTAACCGGGGTTTCATCAGACCCGGCTATGCGGCGGATGTTACTGTATTTGATCCGGTCACAGTTGCGGACCAGGCTGACTTTGCCAATCCGCATCAGTATCCGGTGGGTATTGAGTATGTTCTTGTAAACGGCAAGTTGGCTGCCAAGGATGGACGTCTTACCGGCCAAGCAGCAGGACGTGTCTTGCGCAAGAGGTTCTAGTTAGGCCGCGATAAAAAACAGCACAAGGAGGAAAAACTGTGGACGCTGGTGGCAATATTTGGATGGGGCTCTTAGGCTTGTTACCTCTGGTGATTTACATCATCCTTGTTTTCCGGGACATGGAGCCGTTACCGGTGACGGTGATTTGTGTCCTCATCGGTGCAGTTCTAACAGGTCAAAACCTGATTTCCTTAGGCAATGTCCTGGCCACTGCCATGAGCTCCTTCCTGGCTCTGGTTGGTCTTATTATCATGCTGGGCCGGGGGCTGGGAGAAGTGCTTTCCGAGACTAGAGTGGCCCACACCATGGTTCACGGGATCATGTATGGTATCGGTGTGGATACTGAAAAGAAAGCCATGCTAGGTGTAATGTTGGCCGTTCTTGTGGTGGTAGGCTTACTGGGTACCATGGCAGGTGGCAATGCCATCATTGCTCCCATTGTCATTCCCATTGCGGCGGCAGTGGGCCTGTCACGCAGCACAGTGGGTGTCATTTTCCAGGCTGTGGGCGAAACAGCTCTTATCTTGGGGCCTTTTACACCGCCAGTCGTGGCTCTTATGGGTTTCACGAATCTCAACTACGGCGAGATGCTACTCAAGGTGGCTATTCCAATAACCCTTATCACATTAATTCCGACCTGGTTCATGCTGCAACGGATTCAGCGCGATACCAAGGGCACTGCTCCTTATGAAACTAGGGAAGATGTGGGAACCTTTAAACCCACAGCAGCGAGTCAAAGAGCAACCAGGGGCTTTGTTATCTTATTCACCGTGGCTATTATCTACGGTATCCTCGTCAAGGCTGGTACTTCGTACGTCATCGTGGTTATGCTCGGTTTGTCACTGATAACCGGTTTCTTGGGTGGACTCAACCTTGACCGCATCCTGAAGCTGATCGTCAAAGGCATGGCTGGTAATGTGGGTTTGTTCCTGCTCTTCCTCCTGTTAGA
>JAAYHG010000256.1 GCA_012735455.1 Bacillota bacterium | reverse complement strand
GTGCAGAGTCTCCTCCAAAACGTTTCGGGAGAGTCCCGATATTCCAGGAAGGCTCAGATCACCCGAACTTAGTACCAGCATCACTGGTTGCCCCAATCGCAGCCTTATTTCAAGCAGATCGTCTTTTATCTGTTCTGGCAGCCGCCGTAAAGGTTCCCGCAAAGCTGTTCCCAGAAAGGGTAGAATCTCTTGCTCTAAAACAGTTGCAATCTTTGGTAGAGACCCCATTGCTCTCCCCCCACGTTGTCCTATTACCAATTTTATGCTGAGAGCAAGCAAAAAGACCTGCAACTTGTGTTGTTGCAGGTCTCTGTACTGCCCCGCCTTTTAGTCTTCTGTTCCTTCCAGAAAGGTCTCTGCTTCATCCTCCTCTTCATCCGTGGCAAAGACCACCTCACCGCACTGCGGACAGGTAACCTCTGTCACGGCTTCGTCTTCTAGGATGTCCTCCTCGAAGAACACCTTTTCACTGCACTTTGGACATTCCACTTCGACGTAGTCCGTCTCTTCATCGCAGTCCACATCGTCGGTCGCAAAGGCATCGTCCAATTCCTCAGCAGAATCCCAATAATCGTCCTCCAATTCACTAACGCTTTCATCCAGGGCACTTACGTATTCTTCAAGGTCTTGTTGAGCCTGCTGCAGCTTTTGAACCTCTGTGGCCATTTCTGCCAAAACAGCAATAAGTTGTGTGAGGAGCTTACCTTCTCGACTCTCGGACTCTACAGCAAGCCCTTCTGCCAGCCCCTGCAAATAGGAAACTCGTTCGCTCAAACTAGCCAAACACTTGTACCTCCTTTTTTATGCTCGAGTTAAGTACTCACCGGTACGGGTGTCAATGCGAATGATGTCACCTTCTTCGATGAACAAAGGTACCTGTACAGTTGCCCCCGTCTCCAGCACAGCCGGTTTTGTTGCTCCGGATACCGTATCACCACGGATGCCAGGAGCAGTCTCCACGATTCTTAGATCCACAAAGTTGGGTAAATCGATACCGAGAACGCTGCCCTCGTATAGCATAACACTGATCATCATATTTTCCTTCAAGAATCTTAGGTTGTCGCCCAGCTGATCAGCACTTAGGGTTAGCTGTTCGTATGTTTCTGTGTCCATGAATGTGTGACTGTCACCTGAGGCATACAGGTACTGCATTTCACGCCGATCAATGCGGGCCGTCTCAACTTTTTCACCCGCTCTGAAGGTGCGTTCCGTAGTAGCGCCGCTTTTTACATTCTTGAGTTTGGTGCGGACAAAAGCGGCGCCTTTTCCAGGTTTAACATGCTGAAAATCAACTACTTGGTACACTTCACCATCTAGCTCTATGGTTAGACCGGTACGAAAATCATTAGTAGATATCATTGCTTAACCCCCTATAGAATAAAAGAGTGTTTTGGAGCTTGTGACAGAATCTCGTTACCTGTGGTTGTAACCAGGATGATGTCCTCTGTTCGTACACCACCAAAACCCGGTATGTAGACACCTGGTTCCACTGTCACTACCATCCCAGGTTGTAACACCTCGGGACACTCCGCGGAGAGGTGAGGCCCCTCATGGATAGCAAGACCAACACCATGACCCAAAGAGTGCCCAAAATGCTCTCCGTGTCCTCTCTGCTCAATAACACTGCGTGCGGCTCTATCAACCTCGGCCACTGGAACGCCTGGCTGAGCGGCCTCTATGCCAGCAATCTGGGCCTCAAGAACTAAATCGTACAGACTTCGCTGCTTTGCGGTGGGCTCTCCAAACACGAAGGTCCTAGTCAGGTCTGAGTGGTAACCCTTGTATACAGCCCCAAAATCTATGGTGAGAAGGTCGCCTACTTCTAACCTCCTCTCCGTGGGTTCGGCGTGAGGAAGAGAGGAGCGTGTTCCTGAGGCCACGATAAAGGAGAAGGCTGGCCCATTAGCTCCCAAGCGGCGCAGAAAAAATTCGAGTTCGAGCGCAACCTCCTGATCGGTGAGCCCTGGTTTAAGGTACGAGCGAAGAAAGTCCACACCTCTGTCAGTCATCTTTATAGCTTCGCGCAGAAGCTTTACCTCGTCCGCATCCTTAACCATTCGGAGAGCTTCAATCAATCCCTTCTGGGGACGGAACTCCACATCTGGGATCCCTCGTAGAAGCTCTACATACGTATCGTAGCTCAGGTGCTCACTCTCAAAAGCCACAGGGCAAGAGCCTCTGGTCAACAGTGCACCGATAGTTTTTGTCCACGGTCGTTCCAGTTGCACCACCTCGAAGTCAGGTGCTTGCAGTGCCGCCTGCTCCAAATACCGAAAGTCCGTACACAGATAGGCACGTTGCGGTAGTATGACCAGGAAAGCGTTCGAGCCGGTAAAACCACTCAGATATCGTCTGTTTTCCTGTGTGTTTACCAGCATGCCACCTAATCCAAGCTGATCCAGCCTAGCTCGGAGGCGCTCTAAACGTCCCTTCCCATCCAGGTCTATTCCTCCCCTCGGATAATAGTATGCAGAGCAAGGAGAGCAAGCACATAACCGCTAGCGCCCAACCCACAGATCTGGCCAGTCACCACAGGGGCGGTGACAGACCTGTGCCTAAAACCTTCGCGGGCGTAGATGTTACTTAGGTGTACCTCGATAATTGGAATCTCTAGTAGGGCCAGAGCATCCCGAAGCGCGATGCTGTAGTGAGTCAGAGCAGCAGGATTAATAATAAGACCCGCAACACGATGGCGTGCTTCCTGAATGGCATCCACCAACACACCCTCGTGGTTGGACTGAAGAAACTCAATCTCAAATCCTAGTTTCTGAGCTTCTTCATTCAAGCGTGCTTCAATCGCGCTCCAGGATATCCGCCCGTACACCTCTGGCTCGCGCTCTCCGACTAGATTGAGATTAGGGCCGTTCACTATCAAAACAACAGGCATGTTTCCCTCTCCCTTCCACTTTAGGTACCGCTCACCGTAAGTGGCCCTACAAGTAGCGTGGGGGAGCCATAGCCAAGGTAAAAACGGAGGTCATCTGCAGCCGCCTGCACCTGTTTCAAGAGTGTAACCACATTTCCTGCTAACACGACACCCCGTACCGGCCGTGTCAAATGTCCATTCTCGATTAAGATCCCGGTGGCCCCCAACGAGAAATCGCCTGAGATGGGATTGGCTGTGTGCGTTCCTAGGAGGTCCAGGACAAGTAGTCCTTTCTTTACACTACCCACCAGGTCCTGGGGCTTTGCAGTGCCAGGAGCAAAAAAGAGGTTCGTAGGACCTACGTTGGGTAACCCTTTAAAGGAACCACGCATTGCATTACCCGTGGAACAGGTTCCGTCCTTAGCCGCAGTGTATGAGTTATGAAGGAAACCCTTTAGCACACCTTGCTCCAGGAGAACTGTACACTGGCTAGGCACACCTTCTCCATCGACAGGTGCGGTGTTTATGCCTCCCCTAAGGGTACCATCATCCACCAAGGTAACGGTGTCTGAGGCCACATGTTGCCCCACACGCCCGGCAAAAAGAGACCGTCCCTTTTGTGCCGCTTCGGCGGTGAGGGCAGGTGCCAAAATACCTAGAAACTGTGTGGCAGCC
>JAAYHG010000255.1 GCA_012735455.1 Bacillota bacterium | reverse complement strand
CCTCTGGCCCTTCTTCTAAGTCGAAGCCCATGCGCTGGAAGATGTCTATTATTTCATCGAGCACCCAAGTCAGGGGGTGCTTGCGACCCAGAACAGGGCGAATGCCAGGCAGTGTTATGTCTAGCCGCTCTTGTTCTAGTTGGATATTACGTAACATGCGGCCAATGGCCTGCGATTTATCTCGTAACTTGTTTTCTAGCTTATCCCGAATCTCATTGGCCAACTGACCAATACCAGGGCGTTCCTCGGGAGGCACATCTTTCATGCTTCTTAAGATCTGGGTAAGTTCGCCCTTACGCCCCAGAAAACGCACCCTCAGTCCATCCAACTCCTCTAGGGTTTGAGCCGCCTCTACTGCCTGAACCGCCGCTTCCGCCAGCGTTCTCAATTTCACATGCACAAGTATCCCTCCTCCAATAATAAAAATAGCTTTCATCCCTAAGGGACGAAAGCTACTCTTCCGTGGTGCCACCCTGATTCGGTACCCCGTTGTACCCTCTCAGCCTATAACGCGGCTAACCGGCACGGCCTACTAGCTAACAGCTTTCAGCCTACGGCTCAGAAGTGAACTTCGACCAGGCTGTACCCGGAGGAGCTTGCAGTCACTGGCTCCTCCTCCCTGGGGGGCAGTCGGGCCTACTCTCTTCGTCCTAGCCAGCCTTCTGTAGATCTGCTTTTGAGTGTTACTAGTGTTACTGTAGGATCAGCTTCCGGTATACCAGATAGGCAATGACAGACCCGGTGGTTTCAAACACTCGCCAGAAAAAGTCCGCGGCCATCATGCGCTATCCACCCCTTTGTTTTATTGGGGAATTCTTGGTTCCGATTATAACATACCGGCTAGCCTTTTACAACTTAAAATAACGCTGGCGATGAGCTTCGTAAAGGATAATACCCCCTGCTACGGAAACATTGAGAGACTCTACTGCTCCTTCCAGCGGTATGTAAGCCCTTTTCGTTCCCAGATGGAGCAGCTTATCATCAATACCGGCACCCTCATTACCCAAGACCAGTAAAGTACGCACAGTCAGATCCAGCCGCCAAAACGGCACTCCGCCAATAGGAGTAGTCACTACCACTTCCCAACCAAGATCACGAGCGAGAGACAGGACACCCTCGCCATTTTCTGCCAGAGTCAGCACAGGTAGGCGGAAAAGAGAACCCATACTGGCGCGTATCACCTTGCCACTATAGGGATAAACCGTTCCTTGCGTGAAAAGAATACCTTCGGCTCCCGCCGCCTCCGCTGTGCGGACAAGGGTACCAGCGTTGCCTGGATCCTGGATCCCAGCCAACAACACCAAGAGCTTTGCCTCTTTAAGGACGGTTGGAACTTCCTTCTCCTCAGGACAGTAGGCCACTGCGACTATTCCCTGGGGTGACTCTGTCTCTGCTACTGTTTGGAGAACCTCTGGGGTGACGGCCACAATCTCGGCTGGTGAGGCTTCCAGCTGTTTTACCACTTCCTGCCCCCGTTCCCCTGACATTAAGTCGCGACAAAAAAGCGCTGTCTGAATCCTAATATCAGCGTTCAAGGCGTCCTCCAGCAATCGTACACCTTCGAACAGAAAAAGGCCTTTTTCGCGCCGCAACCGGTTGTTATCTCGCAAGGACTTAATACTCTTGATTAAGGGGTTCTGCCGTGAAGTTATCGTTCTCATTCAGATATGCTCCAACCGATTAATACTATCGTTCCTTCCCATCACGACAAGAACATCCCCCTTTCGCACCGTATCGTCGGCTCCAGGGCTGGCCAACAGTCTTTCCTCGCGCTTGATAGCTAAGACATTGACACCAAAGCGCGCCCTAAACGCTAGCTCGCGCAAGCTCTTCCCTTCCCAGTTTCCTTCGGCCTCTATTTCAACTATGGAGTAATCAGGCGAAAGTTGAATAAAATCGACAACATTCGTCGATACCAGATTGCGCGCCACGCGCACCCCCATATCCCGTTCAGGGAACACTACCTTATCCGCTCCTACCTTGTAGAGAACTTTGGCGTGCAGTTCGTTTTGGGCCTTGGCGATTACATTAGCCACGCCTAATTCCTTGAGCAATACCGTGGTAAGTATGCTGGATTGAATGTCCTGTCCGATTGCCACGATCACCGTATCGAAATTGCGAATACCCACCGCGCGCAAAGTCTCTTCTTCCCCGGCATCTCCCTCGACGGTGTGCGTGATGTCCTTTGCCAACTCCTGTACCCGTTCAGGATCTACATCAATGGCTAAGACATCATAGCCCATGGAAAAGAGTGTCCGTGCCAGACTGGCCCCAAACCGCCCCAAACCAATCACGGCGAATTGACGTTTCATACATAATCATCCTCCATGCCGATCACTCACCTAGCCAACAATAATAGACTCCTCTGGAAAACGAACACTCTTAGGATACTGCTGGTGAGCCAAGGCTAATACCATGGTGAGCGGCCCTACCCTACCGGCAAACATTACCGCGGTTATCACTAACCGACCCAACACGCTGAGCTCTGTTGTAAGGCCCATTGTTAGACCTACTGTTCCAAAAGCTGAGACAACCTCAAATAGCGTAGGCAAGAACTCTTTACCCTCACTCAACAGGAGAACTGTGGTTGCCCCTAGTATGAGACACAGGGAAATAAAGGCAATGGCCATACTCTTGGCTACCTGCCAGGCAGGAATACAGCGCCCCCCCACCTCTGTGCGCTCCTTTCCTCGCACTGTGGCCATCACCGTCAGAAGGAGGGTGACAAAAGTGGTAGTTTTGATACCACCGCCTGTGCCCCCTGGCGATGCACCAATAAACATGAATAACATAATAAGCAAGAGCGTAGCCGGCCGCAAGGCGGAGATAGGCAAAGTATTGAAGCCTGCCGTGCGCGGTGTGACCGCCTGAAAGTAGGAGGCAAGAACCTTAGTCTTCCAACTGGCATCAGCCAAGGTGGCTGGGTTTCTCCCCTCTACCAATAGGATAAATAACGTACCAAACACAATCAAGATAGCCGTTGTTTTAAGTACAAGACGCGAGTGCAGTGAGAGAGGATGACCACGATGCCAATTAAGACATTCCACAATAACGGCAAAACCAAGGCCGCCCAAGATGAAAAGTGTGGACAAGACCAGGTTCACAACAAAATCACTGCGAAACGCAGTAAGACTACGATAGTCCCCACTCAAGTCAAAGCCCGCGCTGGAAAAGGCAGAAACAGCGTGAAAAACAGCCCGAAAAATGGCTTCCCCTGGTGAGTAGCTATTCCACCAGCGCAATGTAAGAAGCAAAGCCCCTGCTCCTTCAGACAAAACAGTCATTACAACCACCGCCCGAGTTAGGCGTACGACACCCTCCAAGGAAACCTGATTCAAGGCTTCTTTAATCACCATACGCTCGTGGAGGAAGATCCTCCGCCCTAAGAGAATAGCCGCCAAGCTGGACAAGGTCATGAAGCCTATCCCGCCAACCTGAAACAGGGCTAGGATCACCACCTGACCAAAACGGCTCCAGTAAGTTGCCGTATCCACAACCACGAGACCCGTTATGCATACGGCCGATGTAGCTGTAAACAACGCATCAACTAAAGTGGTGGGTTTTCCTGATGCTGTAGCTATTGGTAGGGTGAGTAATATAGTTCCTATTAGAATTAGGGCACCAAACCCGACAACCAACACCTGAGGTGGTGAAAGCCGCAGTCGCGAATTCAACTCTAGTCTAAGTCCGCGCACCATGAAGGCTCCTCTCAACGAAAAACCGGGCTCAAGGCCCGGAGTTATTACCTGGCCGCTAGGTTATCCTTGGCCAGAGCAACTAGATCAGCAAAAGCTTGGTTGTCATGTACAGCAATCTCGGCTAGCATTTTGCGGTTGATACCGACACCGGCACGCTTGAGACCGTTCATGAAACGACTGTAGGTCAAGCCGTTGGAACGGGCTGCAGCATTGATACGGGCGATCCATAGCCTTCTGAAGTCGCGCTTTCTCGCCCTGCGGTCGCGACGCGCATAGAAGAGAGCCTTAAGTACGCTCTCGTTGGCCGCCCGGAAGGTACGGCTGCGGGCACCGCGGTAGCCACGAGCTAATTTCATTATTTTCTTATGGCGCCGCCTGGCAGCGACGCCCCCCTTAATCCTTGCCATAGCAAGAACCTCCTTTATTCACGCTCGAATCATGCGTAGGGCAGCATCTTGCGTACCCGCTCATAATCAGAAGGGCTGACCAAACCTGGGGCCCGTAAAGCACGCTTGCGCTTCGAGCTCTTATGCTCCAAATTATGGCTCTTGTAAGCCTTGGCGCGTTTAAACTTGCCACTGCCTGTCACCTTAAACCTCTTGGCAGCAGACCGGCGCGTCTTCATCTTAGGCATTCTATTTTCCTCCCTTATCTTCGGAGCGCGGAGCCATTATCATGATCATCTGGTTACCTTCCAGACGTGGCTCTCGTTCCACCAAACCTAGATCCTTCAGCTGCTCAGCCATTCTCTCTAGAAGAGTCTTTCCTGCATCGGTATGCGTCATTTGGCGGCCCCGGAAGCGGATAGTAACTTTAACCTTATCGCCATCACCTAGGAAACGCTGCATGTTTTTTACCTTGACGTTATAATCATGTTCGTCAATGTTCGGGCGCATGCGGATTTCTTTGATGGTGATAATCTTTTGCTTCTTGCGCGCCTCTTTTTCTCTCTTACTTTGCTCATACTTGTACCGACCGTAGTCCATAATGCGGCATACCGGTGGTCTGGCATCTGGCGCAACCTTAACCAGGTCCAGATTCTTCTCCTGAGCGAGCCGCAACGCTTCCCGCGTTGACACGATCCCGAGCTGTTTTCCAGTTTCGTCCACGAGACGAACCTCACGGACGCGGATTTGCTCGTTGATCTGCAGGTCTTTACTAATAGCCTGTCACCTCCAAATAATATACCCCAATTCCTCTAAAGAAAAAGGGACGGTAACCACCCGCCCCAAAACACTTAGCCTTATGCTGTGTTTCTAAAAACCCTGGTAGCAGCCTATAGCGCGCAGGGTGAGAAGCGGATGGCTTCTACTTCTTCACTCATTCATAATAGCATAAGGGTAAGCCTCAGTCAACACCAGGTTGCGCCCTCAATGGCCTTTGTATCAATCTCTTCTTTGATCCCTTGCATAAAGTCGACAAGTGATTTCGTACCGAGGTCTCCCCGCTCACGATGACGCACTGCTACAGCTTCGTTCGCTACTTCCTTGTCCCCAACCACCAGCATGTAGGGGACCTTTTGCAGCTGAGCATCGCGGATCTTGTGGCCAATTTTTTCATTCCTCTCGTCCACTTCAGCCCGGACCCCTGCAGCTACCAGTTTGGCAGCAACATCCTGGGCATAGGACAAGTGCCGGTCAGTAATTGGCAGCACCCGAACCTGAACGGGAGCCAGCCAAGTGGGAAAAGCCCCAGCGTGGTGCTCAATGAGTATACCGATGAAACGTTCAATGCTCCCCAGAGCAGTGCGGTGAATCATTACTGGGCGATGCCTCTCTCCGTCAGCACCTACATACTCTAGATCAAAGCGCTCCGGCATCTGAAAATCCAACTGGATAGTGCCGCACTGCCAGGTGCGACCAATAGAGTCACGCAAATGGAAGTCGATCTTTGGCCCGTAAAAAGCCCCATCGCCCTCATTAACTTTGTACTGAAGACCCGTTTCCTCCAAAGCCCGCCTTAAAGCTGAAGTAGCCTCCTCCCAGGCCTCGTCGGATCCCATGGCAATCTCTGGCTTAGTGGAGAGCTCAACCTGGTAGCTGAAACCAAACACTTTGTAGAGAGAGGTAATAAGATCAATAACGCCCTTGATCTCCTCAGTGATCTGAGAGGGAAGTATGAAGAGATGAGCATCATCCTGTGTAAAAGCCCGTACCCGCATAAGCCCATGTAGCACGCCTGCACGCTCGTGCCGATGGACCAGTCCCATCTCTGCCAATCGCATGGGGAATTCGCGGTAGCTGTGGGAACGGCTCTTGTAGATCAAGATGCAACCGGGACAGTTCATGGGTTTGATGGCGAAGCCGCGCTCATCTATTTCGGTAAAGTACATGTTTTCCTTGTAGTGATCCCAGTGCCCGGACTGCTGCCACAATTCCTGACTCAGAATAATGGGGGTGCGAATTTCCTGATAGCCACGCCGGGCATGTTCCTCCCGCCAGAAAGCCTCTAGTTCGTTTCTGAGAATCATGCCCTTTGGATGAAAGAATGGGAACCCGGGGCCCTCCTCTTGAATACTGAAGAGGTCAAGTTCGCGCCCTAGTTTGCGGTGATCACGCCGTGCTGCTTCCTCCAGGAGCTTGATGTATTCCTCTAGTTCAAAAGCGCTGAAAAAGGCTGTCCCATAAATACGCTGCAGCATCTCGCGCCTTTCGTCCCCGCGCCAGTACGCCCCGGCCACACTCAAGAGCTTGAAAGCTTTGATGTATCCTGTACTGGGAACGTGCGGTCCGGCACAAAGATCAACAAAATCACCCTGCTGATAAAGGGAGATAGTAGCCTCAGCTGGCAGGTCTTCGATCAGCTCTACCTTGTATGTCTCGCCCTGCTCCCGAAAATACGCCAGGGCTTCCTCTCGACTAAGCTCACGGCGGCTGAAGGCCAGGTTCTCCTTGATTATAGCCTCCATCTCGGCTGTAATTCTCTCCAGGTCCTCTGGCGTAAATGCATGCGGAACAGCGAAATCATAATAAAACCCGTCTTCAATAGCTGGGCCAATGGCCAGCTTGGCCTTGGGGAAAATCTTCTTAACTGCTTGGGCCATGACGTGTGCCGCACTGTGCCTGAGTACTCGTTTGCCCTCTGCATCGTCCCACGTCACAAAGCGAAGGCTGCAGTCGGCCACAAGAGGTGTATTCAAGTCCTTGAGCTCACCATCTACCTCCAGAGCCAGTACACTGTCTCCAAGCTCTGGCGCCAAACGGGCTGCTACCTCACGACCACTAATCTCTGTCTTGAAGTATTCTTTCTTCTCGCCGTAACCTACTGCTATGTCTCCCATCGTTAGTCCTCCTTCAAGATAACTAAAATAAAAACACCGTCCCCTAAGGGACGGGATACTCCGTGGTTCCACCCTTCTTCGCCCAGTAAAGGTCCTTCACTTGGCGCAGACTCTCTAAGTCATAACGGCCTTCGCCGGCCCCACCTACTGAACTTCGGCTGGCACTTCGAGGTGGTTTTCAGCCGCCCGGTACCAAAGGCGCTCCCACCCATGGCGCCTCCTCTCTGGGGTCCGTGGTGGCCTAATCGTCCTCGTCATCGTTTTAGCTGGCCTCATTATAACTTCACGCATAGGGCTTGTCAAGCAACCTCCTCAACTGAGCAAGCCGCTTTGTACAATGGCCGCTTGCACAAGACCAATGAACAGCCCCAGCACACCACCCGCGTACTCAATAAAACGCAATTCCTTTCCAGCCACTTCATAACTCAGGGCCTCAAGCCGGTCCAAGGAAAAGGCAGCCAACCGTTCTTCCACGATCGCCCCCAGTTTAAGTTCAGACAAATTCTCTGCTACACCCGCCAAAATTGTCTCCAAGGCGATAGGACCCCTTCGTGCCACAATCTCAGCTACCTGTTGCTCCAACCATTCACGCAAAGAACCTGGTAAGAAAGCAGGCAGGCGGCGTTCCAACTCGGCACTCGCCGCCTGGGCCAGTGCAGCCATCAGGGCCGCCTTTAGCTCCGGATCCTCGATCCTGCTCAGCAGTTCTTCCGAGGAAAAGAGTTCTTTTTCAATGGCTTCACCCACACTCTTGGCGATAGCTTGTTGGCGCTGGGGAAGCAGCCCGTGAAAGCTCCAAGGGCCGATACGCACAGGTTGTCGTGGTCGGAATAACAACCAGATGGCCACCACGTTTGTCAACCAGCCGATAAGCGCTCCCGTTCCGCCTAGAATTAGGTATAGCATTCCCTGTTCCCCTCGTTGCATCTCTTGGTACCTGTCTCCATACTACAAGACCTTGCCTACTAGGGCAAGGCCTCACGTCTTGTGGTATTCTTTACTGGAGAGACTGCTGGCATAAAGGACAGTCCGTACAAATGTCCACACGACCCACAAACACATCCTGGATGGTATTTACTAGTTCCATTGCAACCGAGCTTTGGCCCAAATGGAGGGTGATATGGGTCGGAGAGATAGCTATGAGGGTACTGATTAGGAGATCGCCGTAGTTAAGATCATCTTCCTCAAGTGTTAGCGTACGCTCGGCCAAATCTCTCGTGCTCAAGGGTCGATTCTGGGCATCAAGAAGAGCAAACTTTTCATCCTTAGTGATGAGTACCTGAATCTCCGGGAGCTGTGGTCCCTGTAAATCAACAAAATAGCGTAAAAGGCGGATGAATTCCTGGTATTCCTTGTCCACAACAAAATCATCTGCTGCCTTATTAACTAGTTCCCTTAGCTCATCCCGATACTCGGCCAAGCGGAAGCGAATAAACCCTTCCAGCACTAAAAAGTCGGCCGTTTCCAGGTATTCCAAAAGTTTGCGCGCTATTTGGCCCCGGCGACGCAGGGCCAGGCTCGCCTCATCCTCTCCCCAGGTCTCCCCTAATTTTTGCAAGACGAGTTGAGCGATCTGGCGTCGTTCCTCGCTGCTGAAGTGATGGCACTCCTCGCGGACAATTTCACGGACCAATGTTTCCTCCCAGGTGCTGACTATCTCGTCAGCTAATGCATTAGCGACAAAATACCGCAAGACAAGTTGCGCCTCCCCAGGAGGTAGGAGAGGGCGGGATTTTACAATATTGCATCCTAAGAATGTTGCCTGGCCACGCATGGTTTCGCTGATCCGGACTTCTAGACCTTCGTTTTTGAGTTGATTTAGTTCCTCTGTTAGGCGCTGGCGAACGGCATCGGGGTGCTCTTCTGTGACAATGCTAATACCCTGCGCCATAATTTCACCCCTTCCGGTCTTATTATATGTGCAGCCGAAAGGGGCTATACAAAGGCAAAAAAGCGCAGCTTCAAAGCTACGCCTTATGTTCTGGTGCGCACTAGAGGGATCGAACCTCTGGCCCCCTCCGCGTCAAGGAGGTGCTCTCCCGCTGAGCTAAGTGCGCTGATTGCATTATTTATTATACGAGCTTAGAGTTCAAAAGTCAAGAGCAATTAAGACTAGGTGTTACCAGACTGTGATATTGTCCTTTTAATGACGCCTCTGCTGTTTACAACCGCATCAAGGCCTCAACCACATTCTCAAGTCTCTTATTCTGCCAGTCACCAAACTTACCTATCCACCTTGCCGGAATTCCTTCGTATCCATAAATAATTCCTGCCAGACCGCCGGCCACAGCTCCTACAGTGTCCGCATCACCGCCCAAATTCACTGCTTTTACCACCGCCTGCTCGAAAGTAGTCGTGGTAGCCACACACCACAATGCACAGGACAGCGTGTCCACAGTATAACCCGTGGGTTTGAGGGCCTTTTCTGACCAGGATGTGACCTTTGTAAACTTGTCAACCAGTCCTTTAGCTGCGTCTCCAATCTCACCTGCGGGATTTAGTTCTTGTAACAGCGTCAAAGCATTGTTGTAGGCCTCCAGAAACTCCAAACCCTTAAAGCAGCTCTGCGCAGTTAGGCAGTACAAATAGCAGGTCAGCCCTGCTTCAGGGTCCCAGTGGGTCATGCGGGCAACTTCTATGCAACTTATGTAAAGGACCTCCGTATCCTTGTAAGCAAAAGCCAAGGGTAAGGTACGCATTAAAGCTCCATTCCCAGCAGTCATCCCATGGTAATTATGAACTTGTTCCGCCGCCTTGTGCCAGTCTTTCACACGATCGTAAGTATGAAACACCGCCCGGATCGTACTACCAATGATCCCCTCAGCCACAGCAAGGGTCATCTCTGTGTCGTCAGTCCAGTCTCCCGGCCGAAGGTTAAGCCATCCGCCGCCTATGATATCGCGCAGCATCCCATAGCTGTTCTTTATTTCCGCCTTGCTCATGAATTCCACCGTGGCACCCAGTGCATCCCCGCAGGCCAGTCCGTAGAGCCCGCCACGTATTTTGTCAACACTAACCACCTTGACCACCTCTTTTTCTTGATTCAAGTTTCTCCAACAGACACCTTGTTCTCTGCCTGTTATGATAACGAGGTAGAGGCACCCCCGTGCCTAATACGCCTCGTCTTATCGATGGTGGCAAGCGTTAGCTACAAAGGGCATGTGTGGGCAACCTACAAAGATCAGCTGCCTTCCCGCAACTTCCTAAACCCTTCACGAATCACGGCAGCAATACGCTTCCGGCGTTCTTCAAGGAAGGTGAAATAGCCCATTTCGTACCATTTTTCCGGGAGTGAGTGCCAGTAAAACATGCGTTGTAATTCCTCATTCGATAATCTTTGTTCTAACTCAAGTGCATAGAGT
>JAAYHG010000254.1 GCA_012735455.1 Bacillota bacterium | reverse complement strand
GTCACGGAAACCGGCGGTATGTGCTGGATGGACGATGGATTTGCCATGGATACCAACATGCCGGGCGGCTTATTTGGCGGCCTGGCGCGGGCTATTTCTGGCGAGTCCTTGTTCTTGACGCGCTATACGGCGCCGCCAAGGGGTGGACGCATCGCCTTTGCCGCCAGTTCACCCGGGCGAATTCTCCCGGTGGAGCTTCGGATGGGGGAAGAGCTAATCTGCCAAAAACAGTCTTTCCTGGCAGCGCAGGACTCGGTAAAACTGGGTATCCACTTTCGCAAGAAACTTACCACGGGTCTCTTTGGTGGCGAGGGTTTCATCCTTCAGAAACTAACCGGCCCGGGCTTGGTCTTTGTTGAGATTGATGGTGAGGTAGAAGAAAAGGAACTTGGACCTGGAGAGGTTCTCAAAGTGGACACTGGTTATGTAGCTATGTTTCAGCCCAGTATTAAATTCGACGTTGAGATGGTTAAAGGCTTCAAGAATCTGTTCTTTGGTGGTGAGTACTTTTTGGCGCGCCTCACCGGCCCCGGCCGCGTGTGGCTCCAGACCATGCCCCTGGTGACCTTGGCTGCAAGTATCATCCCTTATCTGCCGAAAGGTAAGGATTAAGAGGGAACTACGGCACCATCTTGCCCATAGGCGAGGCCCCTCCTTCATTGGGAGGGGCCTCGCTCTGGCGAAAATTTTTACCTTGAAACCCTATCGCCTCTCTGGTTAATTACCGGGTGGTGGCAGGAGGTGTCTTAGCAGCCAACTGCTGCTGAGCCATCTCCACCATCTTACGGGTCATGTGACCACCGACTGAACCAGCGTCGCGCGAAGAGACATTACCCCAGTAGCCATTCTGAATGTTGCTATCCACACCGAGCTCCCGCGCGATCTCGTATTTCCAATTGTTCATTGCTTGCCAAGCCTCTGGTACAACGTGGGTCGCACCACGAGAACGATTATAACTTCCTCTTGCCATTTCATTCACCTCCTTTCGCACTTAGTTTGGCCGATCTTAAGTTGCTTATGACTTTAAGTTCCTTCCTGTCCTCCCAAAGAAAAGAAAGAACGGCCACTGTTGCTAAGGTCGTTCTTTCTTGGCAAAAGGAAGTTGTCGGCGTTATTGTCCCTTGCCCTTTAATAAATATGCATTCCTGCTGTGACCAATTTTTAACAATTAGCTTCCTGGCAGGCTGTGCAGGTTAGGGTATGTTACTTCTTGCCAATTGGCGGGAATCTTGGCAATGTAGCCTGCTTCTTGCATTTTCCTGGCGTAGTGCATGATGCCCTGGGGGGTGATGTCCCACTTCGTCCCAGGCCAGGTGAGGTGCTCTCGGTAAGTTTCAGCAGAAACAGTTTTTTCTGCCTCTGCCAAGATCTGAGCGGCTTCCTCGGGGTGTTCCTTTATGAAGGTAAGGCTGTCCTGTAGAGCTGTGCAAAAGGCCTGATAGGTTTCGGGCTGCTCGCGGTAGAATTGGCCTGCGGCCACGGCCACGATGTAAGAAAAACTGCTGCCGAAGGCGCTAAACCCGTCACCAATGTCTTTTATTCCAGGCTGTTTTAAGAGCTCGTACTGGTAGGGCGGGGCACCGTAGTAGCAGGTGATATCCTGTTTCGTGAGAAGGGCGGTGGCGGCGTCGGGGTGGGGCATGGCCAGGATTAAGTCGTCCAATGCCCGGGCGTCGCCCAGCTCCTTTTCTGCGGCCATAGCCAGGAGAATGTGTTGGTTGGAGCCAGGTCCGGGAAGGGCGACCTTATCTTCTGGCCCAAGATCTTGGATGCTGTTTAGACTATCCTTATACGTAAGGAGGAGCAGCGGCATTTGGTCGAGGGCACCGGCAATTTTCCAGTCCACACCTTTGTCCCATCCTACCAAGAATGGAGGTATACCCATAAAACCAACGTCCAGATCACCGGCTATGACGGCCTCACGGACAGCTCCACCAGATCCGTATTTCTTACGTTCAATCTCAATCCCGGGCATGTGTTCTTCTAGGAACTTCTTCTCCAGGATAATGGTGAGAGGGGCATAACCGAGGCCGAATTGGTCGGCGATCCGAATCTTGGGGACTCCTTGGGTACTTGCCTTGGAGCTGCAGCCGGTTAGAGGCACTGAGGCTAGGATAACCAGTAACAGCAGCAGGCCCAGCAGGAACCGTTTCACTTCCGTGACCTCCTTTTATC
>JAAYHG010000253.1 GCA_012735455.1 Bacillota bacterium | reverse complement strand
TTGATAATCAGCGGCACCCTAAATTCGGCAGCCAGCTTCTTCAGCCGGAGTGCCGTTTCATAAAACTCCTTAGAGCTAGCCTCTTTTTCCCGCACCTGCAACAGGGTAACCCCGCCCTCCAAGGCCCGGCGCACAGATTGGAAGAAATCCTTTTCACCCACAAGTACTCGATCAGTAATCAAATACAAAGTGTAATCCACAACCAGTTTATTCATTACTCTTACCTCCCCTTTACCAGACCACATTCAAGAGCAAAGGTACAAACCCAGTCAGAGGGCTAAAACAGGCAATATGAAAACACTACTTTTCCGGATAGAACTTATCGCGGGTGAGAAACCTGTAGTACGACCGAGAGGCATAAACCGCAGCCAGGGGGTTATGGGCCATAAGCCTGTCTTTGACCGCTAGCACGGTAACCGGGGCTATAGCGTACTTAAAGAATAGAGAATCATGACCGACGCAGAGGCCCAACAGGATGTTGAAATCTGTCTTCGCTTCATTCAGTAGCTGGGCTTGGGCAATAGGATTACACATGCTCTCAAAACGGCCACAGCGCACCTTATCGTCGTCCCCTAAGCCCAGTTCTTCTTTCGGTACACGTCCCACCTTGCAGATCACAGACACAACCTCAAAGCCCTGCGCCATGAGAATCTCCGCCGTGAGGTTAGCCTCATACGCCAGTCCCGCACAAAAAGCCAGTCCTAAACGCTGGTAACCCATGCGGCGGGCAAACTCACAAATCTCCTGGATACGTGGCTTTACCGGCCGCGTTACCCCGCGCAGATCATGCCGGTTGGTGTAGCCTCTTGCCTCTTGCAAAGAAGCCTGGCGGGCAAATTCGTGAATATCGGGCTTCTCGTATTGTTCTCGGGCCCAGGCCACCTCCTTCTGCCGTAGCACCGTTGGACAACCCACGTGTCCTTTGCCTTCCGGGTTGCGACAGATACGCTCGCCCATCGGGACATTACAGAACACACACTCTGGAGCTTTTGTCGTCATCATTGTAAACACCCCCTTTTTATCAAAACTCAGCCAGAACACTCTTCTCATGCGCCTACATGCACTAAGCCCTCTTCCGCGAGCGCTGTTCTCGCTCCTTAACCAACTGACAGAGTCCCGTATAAACCTCTGCCAGGAGGGAAGCCGCCTCGAGCCCAGTCACGCCTAAGCCTGACAGCACAGCCAGGTCCAACTCACGCCGATCGGCCAGCCCTACCTCCCGTTCCAGAGGCTCTACTCGCCGGGCCGCAAGGCTCTGGAAGGCACGTTTCACATTCCCGCCTCGCCCCCCGCTAAAGATCTCCGGACGGGGCAGAGGCAGGTCGGTAAGCTCGGGCCCATAAAAGGTAAGCACCCCATCACCCATATTAGAGCGCCCCCACAGTTCTACATACAGATAACTTAGAGTGCTGTTAAGCAGAGCGGCAAACAACTCAGGGTCGGCGCAGCCGGTAAGATAATAGAAGGTGTGATCACACAGCGCCGCCCCCGGGTTGTAAGGAAAGTTAAACCTCTGGTCATAGAACTGCCTGGCTAGTACCTGGGGCGGCAACAGCTTCGGAAGGCTCCACCAAGGGGAGCGGGTGCGGGTGGTGGGCCGGTGGTCAAAACCCTGCTCTTCCCCCCAGCGCAGGTACTCCGCTACTCTGAGTCTTGCCACATACTCCTTATCCGGCGGCAGCAATAGCACGCGGTGGTTTAGCTCTTCCTCCAACACCAAGTACCCACCCACCTCGCGGGGCGATTTAACCAGCGGAAAAAGAAAACGCTCCTCCACCGCAAAGTAACGGAGGCCACCGGATCCCTTGGCCGCAACCACTCTAAGACCACTGCCTGGCCCTGCCTCCAACTCCCGACGCACGGCCTGATCTATGCTTTCTGTTACATCCCGCAGGAAAAAGAAGGCATTGGCTCCACTGGTGAAACCACGCGTCACCTGAGCCACCTCGCCAACACTTGTCCACTTGTCGCAGGTGGCAGCCTGGAGGGAAAAATAAGCTGCCGGGGCACGCAACATGGTCCCCCAACGTGCTTTAAGGGGTGCTTCGCGCCGCGTAAGGGCTGTAAGCTCCGCGCGGCCTACCATAACAACACGAAACCTCTCGCCTTGGCTGAAACGGGCCGTCGTCTTAGGGCGGAGAGCCAGCAGCTCTGGCGTTACCTCTTCCAGCGGAGAAGTTAGATTAACCATGGCAGTAGGCCGAGAAGGTCCCCTGCCTTTTTCCTGGCGCCGGATAAAGGTGGTAACCACTGTATGTACTGCCGCTTGACTAAACCACCGCTCGCAAGCAGAAGCGATTACCAGGTGTATCTCAAACTCCTTGAGGAGCAGCTCTTGCAGGGCCCTACCATAGTCCACCTCCAGCCAAGCTACAGGCGTCACCAGGACGGCAACACCCCGTGGGCGAACCTGATGGCTGAGGTTGGCCAAGAAATAAGAGTACAGGTCTGCCTGCCGTGGTAGCAGCGAACCAAAGCGTGCAGACAGAACATCTTTTTCCGCAGGACTCAAGCTTTCCTGGCGCAAGTAAGGCGGGTTTTCAATCACTATATCCGCAGCCTCCACCGCATCCAGCAGGCTGTCGCCCACCCTGAGACCGGCCAGGGCAGGAAACGGCTCACCTCGCGCCAGCACTTCCTCCGCCATCTGCAACCAGAGTCGTGCCTTGGCCAGGTAAACCGCCTCAGAGTCCCTGTCCCAGCCGTGCAGGCACTCTGACAGCTCTCGCCGTGAGCGTCCGCCCGTAAGGTCGCAAGGCAGCGCAGCCAGCTCGTCCAGCATTGCCGCCAGGAAGGCTCCCGCCCCCACCGCCGGATCGCAAATAGTAATGGTTTCCGGCAGGCGTAGCGGCGTACCCCGCTTCCTCCGGCCCGACCGCGGGCGGGCCAGCTCCTGCAGGTAGACACTCAGGGCCAGGCGCGCCATGAAACGGGTAAGCTTAGGCGAAGTGTAGTACGCTCCGCGCAGCTTTCCTGTCTCACCCACATGATCCAGATGCAGCCCTTCCAGTGCCAACCCTGCCTCTTCTGGCGAAGGTGCAATTTTCCCTAAATCCCGTTTCAACGTGAGCACTGTCTCAGGCAAACGTACCTGTCCGGCCAGAGATGAAAATGGTCCACCCAGCGACGCCAGTTGCGCCAATTCCTGCACCCCTGACCCGAGCCGCCACAAGAAAAGGCCCTGCACCAACATCTCCAGGGCCTCTCGGTATGATCTCTCTCTACACAAAGCAGTGAGAGCTTCTCCTAAAGCCCCTTGTGCCTGCCCGATCCTATCCAACTGCACCGCCGGTCACCTCCCCCTGCCTGTGACCTACCAGGTAGAGCAGTCGGGCCAATGAGATTACATCCTGGACATTGTGCTCAAGCACGGGTTGCAGCAGCTGGGCCTCTCCTGTTCGCACAAAGCGGTGGTAGAGGGTAGGCACCAGGTAACCTGGAACATCTCCCTCCCTCTCCTTACCTAAGAGGTATTCCTCCAAGGTTACTAGACGGCGATTGGGTAGGTCCTGCGGCAGCCGCCGGGCATGAAAGTAGAGATCCACCTGAAAAAGCTCTTTCAGAGGCGGCAGGTTGTGATAGACAAGGCGCTGCTCAATGTAAGGCAGATCGAAGCGCTTTCCATTAAAGGTAACAATCACCTGGGCCTGAGCCAAGAGGCGGCTTAAATAAGTAAGTAGAGCCCGTTCTTCCTGGTAGTGACGGGCCAGGAGCTGCTTCAATACCAATTCCCCTTGGTCCAGGCACAGAACGCCCACCAAGAAAAGGGGTTGGTTAGCCCAAAGCCCGGTGGTCTCAATGTCGAGGCACACTACCTCATAAGGCGCAAAAAGGCCCAGCAGCTCCACATCCCGCGCCCCGCGGCGCCGCAGCTCGGCCGCCCGGCGCGTTCGAATGAGGGAGAGTACCCGCCTTGCCTCCTCGGCCCAGCGCGGATGATTGCAAAGATCATAAACAGTCCCCAGCCCTTGTGCCTTAAGGGCTCTTTCCGTTACCGGCCCTACACCCCAGAGCAGCCTTAGGTTGCGAGTGATGAGCTCCGGTGGGGGCAAACATACATCCAGGTCCTCCTTTACCCTCAACTGGCGCAAGCAAAAGGGGCCACACTCTGTCCTTACCTCATTACCGCCAAAAAGATAAGCTGGTACCTTAAGCCGCTCTTCTCGGGGCCCAGCTTCCTTGGGCATAGAACCTATACCAGGCGTGGGACTACCATGTGCTTTTGTCTCCGCTTCCCGCTCGGCCCTAAGCTTGGCCAAGCGTTCAAAAAGGCTCATGCTGTAGCCCCCTTTAAGCGTCCCAGTAAACGCTTTAAGTTTTGTTTTTCCATTCCCGTGACGCTTCCAGCTGTCTGGGGCTCATAATCACGACCCAAGAGACCATACAAGAGCATGATGGCTGCTTCTTTGTCCAACGGCCGGTTAAAGTTGGAGCACTTGGGTGAGTGGATGCAGCTGGGGCAGCCATTCTCGCAGGAACAAGAGACAACCGCCTCCAGGGTGGCAGCCAAGAGCTCCTCTGAGCGTTCATAGCCCCTTTCCGCAAAACCCACCCCGCCCTGGTAAGCATCATGGATAAAAACCGTGGGTTCCTGGGTCTGCGGATGCGCGGTGATGGAAAGCCCGCCTACATCGCCCCGATCGCACATGGCAAAGAGGGGCAACAGCGCAATTGCAGCATGCTCTGTGGCGTGCAACCCCCCCATCAGATCCAGGCCGGCGGCCTTAACCTTCTCTACTAGCTCTTGACTAGGGCAAAACCACATACCGGTGGTTTCCAGAACCTCCTCCGGCAGCGAAAGACTCTCGCCGCCTAACACCTGTCCGGAAAACTCGTGCTTTTTGATATAACCAGTCACCCGGCTGC
>JAAYHG010000021.1 GCA_012735455.1 Bacillota bacterium | reverse complement strand
GGCTAAAGTGCCAGTACCCCAGCGGCTTCATCCTTTCCAGTTGCTCTGCTGCTCCCCAAAGCGCCCGATTCAGATTCGAGAAAGGCACGCAGCTCATCTCCATTGAGACGTTCCCTGCTCATGAGCTCTTGGGCAATTCGCATGACTAGCTCATGCTTTTCCCTGATTAACCGGACAGCTTCCGCCTTCTCTTCATTCAGAATATCTCGGATGGCCCCCTGCAGATCTGAATCAGGCAGATCGGGTAAAGACACCACCCCGAGGGACGACATCCCAGCGCCGATCATACGTTTCGCCGTATTGATCGCCTGCTCCAAGTCGCCTTGCACCCCGGTACTGCGGTTACCCAAAATGGTTTCTTCCGCCGCCATGCCAGCCAAAAGAATGCGAAGTTGTCCCCGTAGGTACGTTTCTGTGTACAGATAATAGTCGTCCTCCGGAACCTGCCGCATGTATCCCAGGGCCTGACCACGTGAAGTTATGGTTAAAGCTGCAACCGAACCAGGGCGAAACGACTCACTGACAACGGCGTGCCCTACCTCGTGCACAGCCACTCGCCACAACTCATCCTCTTGAGGACGACGGTCTAACTTCTCACCCAGGCTCACCTTATCTACAGCTTCAAGAAAATGACGTTCTTCAATTTCTCGTTTGCCTTCGCGCAGAGCCAAGATTGCGGCCTCGTTAGCGAGACTCTCCAGGTGCGCACCAGAAAAACCAAAAGTCTCCCGTGCAATCCGCGACAAGTTAACATCCGGGGCCAACGGTTTGTTGGCCGTGTGCAGCTTTAGGATTTGCAGACGTCCTTCCTGATCAGGCAACTCTACCCTTACCAAGCGATCAAAGCGGCCAGGCCTCAGAAGGGCTGGGTCGAGCATATCCTCTCGGTTTGTAGCCGCAATCACAAGAATTCTGGTCCCATCATCATTCTTTATACCGTCCATCTCGGTAAGAAGCTGGTTCAGGGTTTGATCATACTCCATATGACCCTGGTACTGACCACGTTTACCACCTAACACATCAATCTCATCGATAAATATCACTGCGTTGAAGCGACCCTCCTTGCGCGCCGCTTCCCGCGCTCGTTGGAAAAGACTGCGCACGCGCTGCGCTCCTACTCCAGCGTACATCTCAATAAACTCACTACCAGGAGCCGCAAGAAATGTAGCATCTGTGTAAGTAGCCGCAGCCTTGGCCAAGAGCGTCTTGCCTGTACCAGGCGGTCCTGCCAGCAGTATTCCTTTAAGCGGCCGTATACCCAGTGCAGCAGCCTTATCCCCAGCTCTCATAAATTCTAAAGCTTCAATAAGCTCCTTCTTGGCCGTCGCCTGCCCACCTATCGCTTGAAACGTTACTTTACATAAACTGCCTTTCGCAGTGTTGCCACCTATCTGCTTGCGGATAACTTTAAGCCCGCCTGTCTCATAAAGGAGATATAGGAGGCCTATCATAAGGAGGACCGGCAGCGGATTCAATCCCTGCAAGAAAAGATAGAGTAGTACCCCCCCGCTTAATCCCATCAAGACTTCTCTTTTCATACCCCGGTTGCTGCCCCCTCTCCCCACTTCCAAAACGTACGCGGCCGTACCTCGTAAAGATAATGATCCCCAGAAACAAGCTCCAGATAGACGTAATCACCATCAACCCAAAACCTGTCCTCAACCCCCACTGCCCTGGCTTCTGCATGGATGCGCCCTGCCGCTGTACTGAAATTACCCTGGACTAAGGCCTCTTCAATGTAATAATGGACACGGTAATAGAGGTTCTCCAGGTCGCTCGTCCGCCTGTCTGCAATATTGAGCACAAAACTGCCTGGTGTCAGACTAGACGTTACAGCATCCTCAATCTGGCGATATAGAGCGGCAAGGTCGTCCACTTTTCCTAGCTTAAGGTTGACAAGGTATTTATCCCCGATCGTCCTCAGTTCCACAGCCTCGAGCCCGGAGATGCGTGCCAGTTCGGTTACCAGAGGACGTTCCACCATCAGGCGTATATAGGCCTGATGAACACCAACTAGTAACGCAACCGTAAGAATAAGCGTAATCAGTACCACATCGATTCTATATCCTCTGTACCTCATTCCCCGGTTTCTCCTCTCTCTACAACTAGCAGAACGACTGGGTACTTTTCCCCCACCATATGCCCAGGTACACCTGCTATTATAGCACAAAAAAACCTGCCCCTCGGCAGGCAAAGCCTGGGGGCAGGGGTAAAACCTGTTTACTCTTCTACTCTTGAACCAACCATATGGCTCGCCCCCTAAGGAAGTAATCTAGCCCGGAAGCAATGGTAAAGATAACGGCCATGGACATGGTAATACTGCCCAAGGGTAGTCGCCATAGGCTGAAGGGAAAATTCCGCAGTAGCAAAGCTGTTATTGCCACGATTTGGAACACTGTCTTTAACTTGCCAAAAGGACTGGCTGCGATGATTATCCCTTCTGCCGCAGCCACAGCCCTAAGACCTGTCACCGCAAACTCCCGGCCAATTATGATCATCGCCACCCAGGCCTCTAGTCTACCCCCTTCTACTAATACTAAAAGGGCAGCACTCACCAATAGTTTGTCCGCCAACGGATCCAACAGCTTGCCAAAACGCGTCACCTCACACCGCTGGCGTGCCAGATAGCCGTCTAAAGTATCGGTCAGAGCCGCCAGGATGAAAATCCCTGCGGCAATAAAGTCGGTGTACGGGTAATTAAGCCGGACAATAACCATGAAAACAGGTACCAAGGTGATCCTCAATAAGGTGAGCTTATTGGGCAGGTTCATGGACTACCCTCCCCACCATGTCATAGATACCCACACGCTCAATCTTGATGGGTACAAATACACCTGGGACTAGACCACCTGCCCGGATGTGGGTCACCCCGTCCACCTCTGGTGCCTGGCGAAAACACCTTCCCACCGCTCTTTTTTCCCCCGCCCGCTCTACTAACACGGTCAAGGTCTTCCCCAACCAAGCACGGTTTCGTTTAAGGGAAATACTGCGTTGTATCCGCAACAGACGATCCAAACGGTCATTCTTCACCTCTCTCGCCACCTGATACGGTAACTGCGCAGCAGGCGTACCCTCTTCAAGCGAATAGGGAAATGCGCCTACCCAATCAAACTCTTGCTCCCGGATAAACCGGATTAGTTCATCAAAGTCCTCATCGCTCTCCCCAGGAAAACCCACTATGAACGTGGTCCTCAAAGCCGCATCCGGCAGCACCTTGCGTATCTGGTCAAAAAGCTTCTCTAACCCCGCTCTCCGGCTAGCTCTCCCCATGGCACGTAATATTTTGTCGCTGGCGTGTTGTACTGGGATATCTAAATAGTGGCAGATCTTCTCTTCTTGGGCCATTACCGTTAAGAGCTCCTCAGTTATTCTTTCTGGATACAGGTAAAGCACTCGCAGCCACTCCACCTCTTTAACAGCGGCCAGTTTCCTCAAGAGGGAGGCTAGACGGAGCTCCTTATAAAGATCCAACCCCTAGCTAGTAGTGTCTTGAGCCACCACTGCTATCTCCCTTGCCCCTTTACGTGCCAAAAAGCGTGCCTCTTCTACCAGTTCTTCTTCCGGTCGGCTTACCAGTGGACCGCGCAGCATGGGGATTACGCAATAGCTGCAATGGTTGTTGCAGCCCTCTGCAATCTTGAGAAAAGCTGTACCGGAACCAGTTAAGGGTATACGCGGACCAGCCCCAGAACCCCCGGGCGTCCCTACAGCGACAATCCGTTCTCCTTCGTCCACAGTACGTAGAATCTCTGCTAAACGTCCCAGCTCTCCAGTTCCTACTACAGCATCAATCTCCGGGATTTCATCTCTGAGCTCAGTTGGATAGCGTTGCGCCAGGCAACCAACCACTATCAATTTCTTGAGCTGACCCTTATTCTTGTAGGTGGCAAATTCGAGAATGGTATCAATGGATTCTTCCTTGGCCGCCTCAATAAAGCCACAGGTATTCACGACAAGGATATCGGCCTCATGAGGAGATGCAACTATCTCGTAACCTTCTTGCACAAGATCCGCCAACAGCCGCTTGGAGTCAACCTGGTTCTTTGCACAGCCAAGGGACGCGATCCCAACTTTCTTTTCTTGCAACTTCCGTCTCCCTTACTCTGCTACAGTACTTACTTAGCTTTTGACATTAGTCGGCCTTCTCGATAGTAATATTGCGCGGCACACCAGGTTTTCCTGCCCGTCCAAGGGAAACACCATTTACAACAAGTTCAATAGCGCCAGGGTCACCGGCACGCAACCAAAGGCTGCGCTTAGCAGTGAGGCTGCGCGTAGTACCGCGGGTCATGGTTTCAGACTCCTCTGGGCCACCATCTAAGCGCACTGCCAGCCAGCAGCGCTCACCCGTGGTGGTTAGTGTAACCTCTATCCCACTGACACCGCGAACCTCATACAGCGCTTCGCGCGGGAGATCGCGTAGCAAGACTACCTCTACAACAGGATAAACCACCGATCCTGGCGATAAAGTATCAGGTCCTGGATCAGTGTGCGGCGGTGCAGGTTCCTCGTTAACCGGTGGTTCATCAGCAGCCTGCCCAGGAGGTTGGACCGGTGTACCGACAAGCAGCAAATAAGCCACCACTAACAGAACAGCAATCAACACCACTGTCGTTGCCAACCCTCTTGTAGTCCCCCTAGGCGTTGCCGCAAGGTGTCGCTTATGCGCCGGCGGTCTACGTTGCCACTCTGTGACTTTACTCTCGGCAGCGATAGGCTTAGTCCCGGTATACCTAGCCACTAGCTCCTCTGCTGGCAGGCCCAGGAATTGGGCGTAGTTCCTCAGAAACCCCCTAACGTACACCTCGCCTGGAATAGCCTCCACAGAACCTGATTCTAAGGCTTCCAGATAGTAGCGCCGAATCTTGGTCTCTTCCTGGACTTCTTCCAAGGTAATACCCTGTTTTAGCCGGGTTTCCTTAAGCAGGTCCCCAATGGCATTCAGTTCATCGTGACTATCTCTTCTGCCCTCTCGTTCGGTCATTTCTTCTGCCATGCGCACTCACCCCCGCGCCTTACATTCCAGAATCCTCATTTAACAGGTGATGGTAGCGTTCTTTGCTTATTAATACAGGCCGCGGTTTGCTTCCTTCTGAAGGTCCAACGTACCCTTTTTCTGCCAGTTGGTCGATGATGCGCGCAGCCCTAGTATATCCAATTCTAAGGCGCCTTTGCAGATAAGAAGCAGATGCTTGGCCTGCCTCTACAACCAGCTCCAGGGC
>JAAYHG010000252.1 GCA_012735455.1 Bacillota bacterium | reverse complement strand
GGCTCGGGATGGCAAGACAGTAGGTGTAGGTGCTGGACAAATGAACCGCGTGGGCGCTGTTGAGATCGCTGTGCGGCAGGCACAGGAGAAGGCCCAGGGTGCTGTTCTGGCTTCTGATGCCTTCTTCCCCATGCCTGACTCAGTGGAGGTAGCAGCCCGCGCTGGGGTTACGGCCATAATTCAGCCTGGCGGTTCCATCCGCGACGAGGACTCTATCCGGGCGGCCGACTCTGCTGGAATTGCAATGGTGTTTACGGGACTGCGCCACTTCAGACATTAAAAGACCCGCTCACGGTTCAGGAACGAACAGGGACACCCTCGGCGTGATACTGTAAGAGAAGGAGTCAGGATCCACGTTTAGAAGGGGTCTGGAGCAGATACCAGTTTGGAGGTGATTGGATGAAGGTTCTGGTGGTTGGCAGCGGAGGCCGGGAGCATGCCTTGGTATGGAAGCTGGCGCAGAGCCCGCGGGTGAAAAAGGTTTTTGCCGCACCGGGAAATGCCGGCACAGCGGAGCTCGCAGAGAATGTTTCTGTGGCCGCTACAGATAGCCTCGGGCTGCTTCAGTTTGCACAGATGAAGCGAATTGACCTGACTGTTGTTGGACCGGAAGCACCGTTGACCGCTGGATTGGTAGATCTCTTTGTCGGGCATGGTCTAGCGGTCTACGGTCCTACACGGGCCGCCGCCGCCATCGAGGGGAGCAAGGTCTTTAGCAAAGGGCTAATGCAGAAGTACAACATTCCAACTGCCGAACACCAGGTCTTCAGCCAGTTTGAGGAGGCGCGGAGCTACATTGAAGCCAAAGGGGCGCCACTGGTGCTCAAAGCTGATGGCTTGGCGGCAGGTAAGGGCGTGATTGTGGCATTCACCAAGGAAGAGGCCTTGATCGCAGCCCACGAGATCTTGACGGAAAGGTGCTTTGGTGCAGCCGGGGACCGACTGATCATAGAAGAGTATCTGGAGGGTGAGGAGGTTACCGTTCTCGCCTTTAGCGATGGGGAACACGTTCTTACTCTGGAGGCCTCTCAAGACCATAAACGTGCCTTTGATGGCGATCGCGGTCCTAACACTGGCGGTATGGGTGCCTACTCACCTGTTCCAGCGTTGACCCGGGAGATAAGGGAACAGGTGGAGAACACTATCCTTAAGCCGACAGTTGCTGCTATGGTTGCCGAGGGCTGTCCTTACCATGGCGTCCTTTACGCAGGTATAATGCTGACGTCAGCTGGGCCCAAAGTGCTGGAGTTTAATGCGCGCTTTGGGGACCCTGAGGCCCAGGTGGTACTGCCACGTCTCGAGACAGACTTGGTGGAGGTGGCCGAGGCCACGCTGGCCGGGCGCCTGGACAGCTTGCACCTCGCCTGGCGTCCCGAGGCTGCTCTCACCGTGGTCTTAGCTTCTGGCGGGAATCCAGGGCGTTATGAGACAGGCCTGCCTATCCAAGGGCTGGCACAAGCTGCGGCGCAGCCCGATGCGCTTGTGTTTCATGCTGGCACACGGCGGGAAGGAGAACAGGTGGTGACAGCAGGGGGGCGTGTTCTTGCTATCACGGGCATGGGCCCGGACCTGGCAGCGGCCAGGGAGCGGGCTTATGAGGCAGCTGGGATGATAGACTTTCCTGGGCTGCACCTGAGAAGAGATATTGGCTGGCGCGCTCTCGGGTCTTTTTCAACCGGCAATGAAGGGAAATGATCTAACCAAAACGAATACTTGACGCAGTAGGAGCACAGCCAAGAAGCATAGCTTCTATCTCTACCTAAAGGAGGACTCCCCGTGCGGAGAGAGGGCGCGCTCATAGCTGGGTTATTCCTTGTCCTACTGGTTTTGTCCCTTGTTCTGACCGGCTGTGGTGGCGCTCAGACTGACGAACAGCGGGATGGTGGGGGCCGCCCCCTGATCCTGAGAGCAGCGCATACAGTGGCAGAGACCCATCCCTACCATCTGGGGTTAGAAAAGTTTGCCGAACTGGTCAAGCAAAGGACCAATGCTGAAATAGAGATCGAGATTTATCCCAACGGCCGACTAGGTAGCGAGAAGGACCTGATCCCGGGCCTCCAGATCAATACTGTTGACCTTATGGTTTCCCCCCTTGATTCTGCTGCTCCCCTTGTGCCGGAGTTGACGGTACTTGATCTACCCTTTCTCTTCCGCGATCGCGAACACGCTTACAAAGTATTAGATGGCCACATAGGACAGGGCTTTCTGCAAAGGTTTGAAACCAAGCACATAAAGGCTTTGGCTTTTTGGGAAGATGGTTTTTATCATCTAACCAACTCCAAACGGCCTGTAAACGAGCCTGCCGATATTGAGGGCCTGAGGATACGTACCCTGGAGAAACCTGCTCATCAAGAAGCCTTTCAGGCTTTAGGTGCGGTTTCAATCCCCATGGCTGAGAGTGAGGTTCTTAACGCTTTGCAACAAGAGGTCATCGACGGCCAAGAGAATCAGATTGTCACCATTCATAACCAAGGGATCTATGAGGTGCAGCAGCACTTGGCCTTAACCGGCCACATCTACTCGCCTTCGCTGCTCCTTATGAGCAAGACCGCCTTCGACCAGTTAACCCAGGAAGAGCAACAGGTTTTCCGGGAAGCGGCACAGGAAGTTGCTACCTACCAGCGCGGTCTTATTAAACAGCAGGATGAAGCGCTGTTGGGCAGACTCATTTCTGCCGGTGTACAGGTAACTGAACCAGCCCCGGCAACCTTCCGAGTGGCCATGCAGGCGGTCTACGAGAGATTCGCGCAGCGGTTTGGTTCAGACTTAATCCTAGAGGTCCTTCAAATGGAATAGACAGTCCGATAACACATGCCGATGAGGGGTGTTTACATGCATAGCGACATTGACATTGCTCAGAGCGCTCAATTAAAACCCATTACTGCTGTGGCTGCTACCTTGGGACTAGAAGAGCACGAACTGGAACCTTATGGCCACTATAAGGCCAAGGTGACCCCGGCAGCATGGGAACGCGTGAAAGACCAGCCCGATGGCAGGCTTATCTTGGTTACAGCTATTAATCCCACGCCAGCCGGTGAGGGAAAAACCACCATTACGGTAGGTCTGGGACAGGCCTTGGCCCGTTTGGGGAAAAAAGTGGCCATTGCGCTACGGGAACCGTCCCTAGGCCCAAGCTTTGGGGTCAAGGGTGGAGCCGCTGGCGGCGGCTATAGCCAGGTGGTTCCCATGGAGGATATCAATCTCCATTTTACTGGTGACATTCATGCTGTGACCACGGCCCATAACCTCCTGGCTGCCCTGGTGGATAATCACCTGCAGCAGGGGAATGTCTTAGGCTTGGACCCGCGGCGTATTACTTGGAAGCGGGTTCTTGACATGAATGACCGCGCCCTGCGCCACATTGTGGTCGGGTTGGGGGGCAAGAGCCAAGGAGTACCGCGGGAAGATGGGTTCGATATTTCCGTGGCTTCCGAGGTGATGGCTATTCTCTGCTTGTCCGGCAGCCTAACCGAGCTTAAAGAGCGCCTAGCTCGAATTGTGGTAGGCTATACTTACACAGGGCAGGTTGTGACGGCTGGAGACCTGAAAGCTGCCGGTGCCATGGCGCTGCTCCTTAAGGATGCCTTAAAGCCCAACCTGGTACAAACCTTGGAACACGTCCCTGCTTTTGTCCACGGCGGTCCTTTTGCCAATATTGCCCACGGTTGTAACAGTATCATGGCTACCCGGCTGGGCCTTAAGCTTGCCGACTATTTGGTAACGGAGGCGGGTTTCGGCGCGGACTTGGGAGCAGAGAAGTTCTTTGACATAAAATGCCGGGTGGCTGGTCTCAAACCACGGGCTGTGGTGATTGTGGCAACGGTGCGGGCCCTTAAGCTGCACGGTGGGGTGTCCAAGGCAGAGCTGGGCCGGGAGAACCTAGCTGCCTTGGAGGCAGGTTTCGCCAACTTGGAGAAACAGGTGGAGAATGTCCGCTCTTTTGGTGTACCTACAGTAGTGGCCATCAACCGTTTCCCCACAGATACGGAGCAAGAACTAGACCTGACAGCTAAGTTATGTGCAGGCCTTGGTGTGCCTTTTGCCCTCTCGGAGGTATGGGAGCGGGGCGGCGCAGGAGGTTTGGAACTGGCAGAGAAGGTGATTCAGGCCGCCAAGCAGACGGCCAAGCTTAGTTTTGTTTATCAAGAGAACCAATCACCCAAGGAGAAGATTGCGGCCATAGCGCACAAGATTTACGGAGCCGCACGCGTGGAGTATACAGCCGAAGCAGAGCGCGATCTGGAAGCCATTCACTCCCTCGGCCTGGATCATCTCCTGGTGTGCATGGCCAAGACTCAGTACAGTCTTTCAGATAACCCCGCTTTGTTGGGGCGTCCTTCCGGTTTTACCCTCACCGTACGCCAGGTCCGGCTGTCCGCCGGGGCAGGGTTCCTGGTACCCATAACAGGACAGATCATGACTATGCCTGGGCTGCCCAAGCATCCGGCGGCGTTGGATATGGATATAGATGAAAAGGGTCATATTAAGGGCCTGTTTTAACACGAAAGGCTGGAGGAATAGATGTGGCGGCAGCGATTCTAGATGGCAAGCTGGTTGCGGCCGAGGTAAGGGAAGCTGTAAAGGCTGGGGTTGAGCGGCTGAAAGAAAAAGGAGTTGTTCCCGGACTGGCAGTGGTATTGGTGGGACATGACCCGGCCTCGCAGATTTATGTGCGCCAAAAGGAAAAGGCCTGTGCTGCGGTTGGCATCGCATCGTTTTCGTATTCACTGCCAGCAGATGTCAGTGAAGAAGAACTCCTCACCTTGGTACGGCGCCTGAACTTTGATCCGAAAGTACACGGTATCCTGGTACAGTTGCCACTGCCGGAGCATCTTGATCCGTTAAGAGTCATCACCGCCATCGACCCGACGAAGGATGTGGACGGTTTTCACCCCTTAAACATAGGGTACCTGAGTTCGGGCCTTGAAGCTCCCGAGCCCTGCACTCCGAAAGGCATAATTCACCTCTTAGATCGTTACGGTATAGAGATCGCTGGTAAGCGAGCCGTGGTGGTGGGTCGCAGCGGCATTGTGGGCAGGCCGGTGGCCCAGCTCCTCTTGGCACGGGACGCCACTGTTACGGTGTGCCACAGCAAGACGGTGGATATAGCCGCGGTTACACGTATGGCAGACATTCTGGTAGTAGCAGTTGGTCGGCCGCGCTTTATTACGGCGGACATGGTAAAACCTGAAGCTGTGGTGGTGGATGTTGGCATCAACCGCTTGCCTGAGGGACTAGTGGGCGATGTGGACTACGAGGGTGTGCATGAAGTAGCTTCGTACCTGACCCCGGTGCCGGGTGGGGTAGGGCCGTTGACTATTGCGATGCTACTGGTTAATACCCTGGAGTTGGCCCGGGGAGCACAGGTGAAGGATGCCCAAAAATGTTAGCCTAAATTATAGACCCCATCGTTGCAATCAAAAAACCAACCCTGCTGTGGCAGGGTTGGTTTTTGCTGGCTATACCTTTACCAATCCGCGAAGATGATGGTACAAAAATGGTGCTGACCGGTGTCCGCGTAGGGCTGTAAGCTAGCCTTCAACCTGGGAAATGGCTTGTAGCGGTGTAAGACCTGCGTAGATGATGCCCATAATGCCAGGTAGGTAACGATCCAGGGTACTCAAGTTGATGTAAACCATGTTTTTCACCAGAGCGGGACTCAAGGCATCTCCCTCAACATCTATTGAGGTCTTGTAGCGGACCTCACCATCGTTAAAGTCGAGCTCAAAATTGCCTATCACCATACCGTAGTTGGCGCGGGTGATGTACTCGGCGACGGCACTACGCTTTGACTCGGGAACCTTTACTGGGCATACAGAGTAAAAAATAAACTGTTCTTGTTCCTCGCGTGCTTCAGCGAAGCAGTGCCAGTTGCCGTTGCGACCGCTGCAGGGCAGGGTAATAACCGGTTTACCTTCTAACCGGGAAAACTTCCAATCGTCTTCGGTGAAGAACTCGATGACGGTATCCAGGATCGGGGACATTTACAGAACCTCCTTTTGGGGGCTTTCATGAAAGGTACGATTTCTTTTCGGCTGTTGGATATTTTATTCGCCATATCTTAGTCACGTTCCTGCAAGATATAACCTCTGGCATAAATAAGAACAAGCATTCGGTCTAACGGCTTTTCAGTGTTTCTTGCCGAGAGTTGCAGCAGAACGCATAATAAAGACAAAGCTAGACAGTGGAGGGTTCGCTGATGGAAAAAAGGCGCCTGGGTCGTACAGGGCTTAAGGTTTCCCTAATAGGGATGGGGGGAATACCAATTCAACGGGTAGGCAGGGAGGATGCCAAGGCTGTAGTAAGTGCTGCCATCGCCGCTGGAATAAACTTTTTTGATTCGGCGCGGGGCTATACTGATAGCGAAGAAAAGTTTGGTCTGGCGCTGGGCTTGCAACGTGATGACATTTACGTTGCCACCAAGTCCATGGCCCGTGGGCGCGATGAGATGGCACGTGATATTGATGCCAGCTTACACAACTTTAAACGGGATTATGTTGACCTCTATCAGCTGCACAATGTGCGCACCAAAGAAGAGCTAAAACGCGTTCTTGCTCCTGATGGCGCCTTGGCGGCTCTGCGTGCCGCGCAGTTGGAAGGGAAAGTACGGCATGTAGGCATCACCGGACACATCATGGAAGTGCTGGTGGAGGCGGTACAGACCGGTGAGTTTGAAACCATCCAGTTCCCCTTCAACGCGGCGGAGTTGGAGGGAGCCGAGCGCCTGCTGCCTCTGGCCGAGAAACATGACTTAGGGGTCATTGTAATGAAACCCCTGGCCGGTGGTGCCCTGCGGCCTGCCCACCTGGCGCTGCGCTTTCTTCTGGATTTCCCTGTTTCCACCATCATCCCTGGCATGGACTCAGTAGCCCAGATAGAGGAGAACACAGCCTTGGCAGAGAAGTTCGTGCCCCTTACGGACGAGGAGCGCAATGAACTGCAAACAGAGATTGCAAGGCTGGGTAACCGCTTTTGTCGGCGCTGTGAGTACTGCCAGCCTTGTCCCCAAGGTATAGCTATCCCTACAATCTTCACCTTTGACGGCTATTGGAGTCGCTACGGGCTCAAGGAGTGGGCTGCAGAACGATACTGGGCCTTAAACGTTCAGGCCGATGCCTGCGTTGAGTGCGGCGAGTGCGAGCGCCGCTGCCCTTACAACCTTCCTGTTCGCGATCTCTTGAAAGAAGCTGTCTCCCACTTCGGTGCGACCAGGCCACAGGCATAACGCCAGCGGCTCCACCTAGAAAGTGGAGCCCCATTGCTATTACCCAGTAACTGTCTTGCCGCCGGTCTTAGGCGTAGGGCTTGGTAAGGGAAAAAGTCCTGGCGGATGATCTGTGTACCCGCGTCTATCCAGCCGAGGCCATCAGCCTGCAGGGTAAAAAAGAAGCCGCGACCATTGATTCCGGCTCCTGTCTCCTGTGCCTGGCGTGCCTGGAACGTTGTCCGCGCCTTGCCATCAGCTACAGGGCAAGCGAAGAAAGGGTCGTGGCTAACCGACTGAGTTTCCCCTCAATTCCCCCTTCCTTCTGGTAGTGGGATATCTTATTGGGCGGTTAGGGGCCTTTTTATCAGCTCTGGTGTACCATCTGTACCACGACAGATGTAGATGTTGCAGCGCCAGTTTTGGTCATCTTCGGCGGGAAAGTCCTCACGGTAGTGGACGCCGCGGCTTTCCTCGCGGAAAAGAGCAGCCCGGGCCACCATGAGGGCAATGAGGTAAAGGTTTTCGGCTTCCACGGCGTCCTGCAGCTCGCGCAGGGTTGGGGCGCTGAGGTTTGCAAGTTCGCTTCTTAAGGCTTCTAGTTCTTCCAGAGCCTGGTTCAGGCCGGCTGCCGAGCGCAGTACGCCCAGGTGCTGGCTGGCAAGGGCCTGGAGGCGGCTCTTAAACTCTTTGGGATTCATGCCTCGGCCCTGCTGCCATTTTTCCAGGCGGGTGCTGCTGCTTCCGGCTCGGGTAGAGGCAGTTGACGGGGCTGGGGCCTGTGCTGCGTAGGCCGCTGCTGTTTTTCCGGCTCGGGTACCGAACACCACTAGTTCTGTTAGTGCATTGCCACCAACCCGGTTGGCACCGTGAACCCCTGCGGCGACCTCACCACACGCGAAAAGCCCGGCTACTTCGGTTTCACCGTTGGTGCCGATGACAATGCCGCCACAACAGAAATGCTGTGTAGGAGCTACCGCCACTGGATCGCGCTTTAGGTCAATCTTGCCTCTCGCCATTCGCTCCAGGTCGGCCACGATGCCACTTTCCCAAGCTGTTGCAGGCAATTTGTTCAGGTGCAGGTAAGCACCTCGACCGGCGGCGATCTCTTTGGCTACTGTTTGAGCGGAACGATCCCGGGC
>JAAYHG010000251.1 GCA_012735455.1 Bacillota bacterium | reverse complement strand
GTCCTGAACAGTGCCAATGAGGTTGCGGTGGCAGCGTTCTTGGCCGGTAGGCTTAGCTTCCCAGGAATAGCGGAGTTAGTAGAACGTGTTTTGGACGCCCACGAGGTCCAGCCGGACCCAGATCTCGAGCAGGTATTAGCGGCCGATGCTTGGGCACGCGAAAGATCGCGACTGTGGGTCGCGGAAGGGGTGAAGCGTGGGTGACAACGGCCCTGGCGTTCATTTTTGTTTTTGGTCTCCTTACAGTGTTTCACGAGTTGGGGCATTTTCTGATGGCTAAACGCGTTGGGATCTTGGTGGAAGAGTTTGCCGTGGGTTTTGGGCCTCTGGTGGTGTCTCGCGTTATCGGTGAGACCCGCTACTCTTTGCGCCTGTTCCCCTTGGGTGGCTACGTACGAATGTTGGGTGAGGAAGAAGAGACAGAGGATAACGAAAGATCTTTCCGCCATAGACCAGTGCCCAGCCGCCTCCTTGTTTTGGGAGCTGGTCCGCTGATGAACTTTCTTTTAGCGGTGTTTCTCTTTGCGGTTATTTTCTTTTGGTTGGGAGTGCCGGCATCTGGAAGTGAGATTGCAGATGTTATTCCAGGTGGGCCTGCCGCCGAGGCAGGTCTCCAGGGTGGTGACCGGATAGTTCGGATTGAAGGCAAAGAGGTTCGTACCTGGGAGCAGGTAGTAAAGGTGGTTTCCGCTCGTGCTGGAGAACAGACGTCGATTACTGTGGAGCGCGCGGGAAGGAGTCTCACTGTAAATCTGGTGCCGCGACCAGCCGAAGATGATGGTCGAGGAACAATTGGTATCTTAAGGGTAATGGATCGCCATAACCTGCTCTCATCGTTTTATTGGGGGACCAGACAGACAGTGGGAACAACGCTCTTCATCTTAATAAGATTGGGGCAAATGTTGACCCAACAGGCTCCAGCGGATGTGGCGGGGCCAGTGGGTATTGTTCAGGTAGTAGGCGAGGTGGCCCAGACGGGGTTCTTGAACCTGCTGTCTCTTGCTGCACTCCTTAGTATAAATCTAGGTCTGTTTAATCTCTTTCCGATCCCACTCCTGGATGGGGGGCAGCTGGTCGTGGTGGGCTGGGAGGGTTTAACTGGAAAGCCATTGACCCCTGAGCGGGAGGGATTGATCAAACTTGTCGGCGTCATCCTTCTTTTGGCTATTTTGGCCCTAGCTACGTACCATGACTTTATGCGTTTGGGGGTGTAGGGAGTGCAGTATCCACGGCGTGCGAGCCGTAGCGTAAAGGTGGGTTCAGTCACCATTGGCGGTGGCGCACCCATCAGCGTGCAGTCCATGACCAATACTGATACCCGTGATGCTGCTACTACATTGCGTCAAGTGAATGAACTAGCGGCTGCCGGCTGCGAAATTGTCCGGGTAGCAGTACCAGACCAAGAGGCTGCGGAGGCCCTAGGCCAGATCTGCCGCCAGGCACCAGTGCCTATAGTGGCAGACATTCATTTTGACTATCGTTTGGCTTTGGCCGCCTTGGCGGCGGGAGCGCACGGACTGCGCCTTAATCCTGGTAACATCGGTGGCCCAGAGCGAGTGCAGGCCGTGGCACGGGCGGCCTGTGAACGCGGTGTACCCATTCGCGTTGGTGTGAACGCGGGGTCATTGGAAAAAGCAATCCGCGAACGTGAGGGTGGAGTTACTGCCTCAGGGATGGTGGAGAGTGCTCTTGCCCAGGCTCGCCTTCTGGAGGAAGCGGGGTTAAGCGATATTGTCATCTCCCTTAAGGCTTCCGATGTACCGCTCACTATAGCGGCCTATGAGCTCGCCGCCGAGCGCTGTGACTATCCATTGCACCTGGGGATAACGGAAGCCGGGACACCAATGAGGGGCACAATCCGCTCTGCCGTGGGTTTGGGGGCTCTGCTGGCCCGCGGGATTGGCGACACAATTCGTGTTTCCCTTACTGGTGACCCGGTTGAGGAAGTCCAGGTGGGCTACGAGATCCTCAAAGCATTGAACCTTAGGCAGCGGGGACCGGTGCTTATATCTTGTCCCACCTGCGGCCGTTGTGAGGTTAATCTGATTGGGCTTGCCCAGCAGGTAGAACAGGCCATTTCTGGTTTAGACCTGCCCTTGAAAATAGCCGTTATGGGCTGTGTAGTAAATGGGCCTGGTGAAGCCGCTGAGGCGGATTTTGGTGTGGCTGGCGGCCGTGGACGGGGCCTCATTTTCCGACAAGGCCAGGTTGTTCGCAATGTGACAGAAGAGGAACTGGTACCAGCGCTGCTGGCAGAGCTTGAGGCGGCCTATCCTGGTCCCTTCAAGAAGGTTTAGGCCAGGGACAGTCCTAGACAAGACTTTTTGCTCTACTCTATACGAGGAGGCTACCAAGATGCGCATGTCAACACTCTTTGCACCTACCCTACGAGAGGTTCCGGCTGAAGCAGAGGTTATCAGCCATCAGCACCTGTTACGTGCTGGGTACATTCGCTAGATAGCTGCAGGCATTTACTCTTATTTGCCCCTGGCCTGGCGGGTGCTGAGAAAAATAGAACAGATTGTGCGGGAAGAAATGGATCGGGCTGGAGGCCAGGAGGTATTTCTTCCTGCTCTACAACCAGCAGAGATGTGGCAGGAATCCGGACGCTGGTATGTCTATGGTAAGGAACTTTTCCGGCTGAAGGACAGGCACGAACGGGAGTTTTGCTTGGGACCAACTCACGAAGAGATCATCACCGATCTGGTGCGGCGCGAGGTAAGCTCGTATCGTGATCTGCCTAAGCTTCTCTATCAGATCCAAACCAAGTTCAGGGACGAAATACGTCCGCGTCTGGGGCTGATTCGGTGCCGGGAATTCGTGATGAAGGACCTCTACAGTTTCGATCGTGATTGGGCAGGGCTTGATGCCAGTTATCAGGCGATGTACACTGCTTACGAGCGGATATTTACTCGCTGCGGCCTAACTTTCAAAGCTGTAGAAGCTGACAGTGGGGCAATAGGTGGGAAGGACTCCCATGAATTCATGGTTCTCGCGGCCACGGGCGAGGACGAGATAGCTTACTGTGACTGTTGTGATTACGCAGCCAATCTTGAGCGGGCCGTGGCCATTCCTGAGCGTGTAGACGACGATTCCGAGCCTAAAGAGGTGGAGCGAGTAGCCACGCCTGGACACCACACC
>JAAYHG010000250.1 GCA_012735455.1 Bacillota bacterium | reverse complement strand
CATCAACTGCAGTATTATAACCACAACCGCATCGGCATCCATGCTGAGGGCCAACATGGTCATTTCCGCTAGTCCCGCCGGGGCAGCACCTAGAATGGCTGTGATCGGTGTAACCGCTGTGAGCCGAAAAAACACCAGCCCTACTACAAAACAACTGGCTAGCATCCAACCGGAAACCAAAAGGACCGGCCAAGCCATTTCTTTCATTTGTAGCCAGGTTTCTCTACTAAAGCGTAGTCCGATGAAGGTCCCTAGGATGATCTGCAAGACAAGCTTCACTACTGTCGGCACATTAGTAAACTCAAATCCTAATACCTGTACTAGCCCCACGATACACAAACCACCCAGGAAGCTAGCAGCCGGCACCCGCCAGCGCTCTAAGAGACGCCAACCTAACCAGCCCAATATAAACAAAGAGGCGCTATCGCGCACAGCCAGCCAAACCAGTTCTAGCATCTCGTCATCGCTTTCCCATCTCCTCATGTTATTCTTAACTATTCTACACCTAGCTCCTACTTCCCTCTCCTCAATTGAACATCTTGCGGGGTGTGTAACCACGCCCCTTAACCTGATCCATAGCCGTAGCAGGAACTGCGCAGAAGATGGCGAAAACTGTTATTTGAGGTGGTTGCGCCATGTCCACACTAGACACAGCGACAAGAATTCTTGCCCTTGACATTGGCACACGCAATATAGTAGGACTGTTGCTCGAGAAAACTGCCCAGAGCTACCGTATTCGTGCTGCTGAGATTTATGAACACCAAGACCGGGTCATGTTTGACGGCCAGGTGCACGACGTTGCAAAAGTAGCGGCGGGCGTCCGTAAGGTAAAGCAGGCACTGGAACGTCGCACTAAGAGCACCCTTACCCATGCCGCTGTAGCCGCAGCAGGACGGGCACTTGTAACCACCCAAGGTGAGGCACGTCGGGAACAATCCGCGGCCCAGGAAATCACTCCGGCAGATGTGCGAGTCTTGGAGTTGGAGGCCGTCAGGGCCGCCCAGGATTCACTGCGACTAGAGCACGGCAATGCCAGCGCTACAGACTACTTATGCGTGGGCTATAGTGCCTCTGAGTACATACTAGAGGGAGCGCCTATTGCCAACCTGGAGGGGCAGTTTGGACGTGAGATTGGCATTAAAGTGGTGGCCACCTTCCTACCCCGGGTTGTAGTAGATAGCCTCTTTGCTGTTCTCAGGCGTGCTGACCTCGCACCCGTCAGCCTGACCATGGAGCCCATTGCTGCCTTGGAAGTAAGCATCCCCGCTGGCATGCGCCAGCTTAATCTCGCATTAGTAGATATAGGTGCCGGAACCTCCGACATAGCCTTGGTACGGCGTGGCAGCATTTTTGCCTACGCCATGGTGCCTGTGGCCGGCGACGAGATCACCGACGCCCTTTGCGAACACTACCTATTGGACTTTGCCGCGGGCGAGGCAGTGAAACGCCAGCTCAGTACCGAGGATAAGGTTTCCTTTGTGGACATTCTTGGACAAGAACACGAGTTAGAAAAAGAAACCATCTTGAAGGCCCTCGCCCCCAGCATAGAGAGGTTGGCCTCCCAGGTGGCAGCAGAGATTCTCAAGCTGAACGGCCGCCCCCCGGATGCCGTACTCCTGGTGGGTGGTGGTAGCCTCACCCCCACCTTGCCGCAGGCGTTGGCGGGCGCCCTTGAGCTCCCGGAAAACCGCGGGGGGCTGAGGAGCCGCGAGTCCATCACTAACGTTACGGGACAAACCAGGAAGATCAGCGGACCTCAGGCTGTAACGCCCATTGGAATTGGTGTCACTGCGTTTTCTGAGCGCCCCTTTCAGTTTCTTGAAGTCACAGTGAATAATGAGCGCGTTTTCCTGAGGCAGTTGAGCGGTCAAACAGTGGCGGCTGCCCTCTTGGCCGCAGGAACCCCCTGGAAGCGGCTTTTTGGTCGACCAGGCCTGGGACTTACGGTAGAGGTTAACGGGAAGACTCGTCTCATCCCAGGTGAACCAGGCCGAGGAGCCACCATAATGGTAAATGGAAAGAAGGCCGACCTGGCCACCCCGCTCACAGCTGGCGCTGTAGTG